>CAMFKK010000230.1 GCA_945957225.1 uncultured Sphingobacteriia bacterium
TGCTGGTACTATGCAATATCAGTCTTATCCTATTTTGCTGAAATACCAAACCAGCAAAAATTTTGCTTTGTTGGGAGGTGTTCAAGTTGATTTCTTGAATACCATTAAAAATGACGCTGGTGGTGGATACTACAAACGTAATTTCATTGCTAATAGCAATGCTGCTACAGTTGGATTTGAGTTGTTCCCAACCAAAACTGTTCAAATCTATGGCCGTTATATTTATGGCTTAAGCGATTTTAAATATGACCAAAACCCTAACGTTGGAAAATTGGGTCATAAGTTTTATAACGATGGTTTCCAATTTGGCGTTAAAGTGAAATTGTTTGGTAAGAAAGCCGTACCTCCAGTTGTTCCAGTGGTTGCTGCTGCTCCAGTTGATACTGATAGCGATGGTATTGTAGACAGCTTGGATAAATGTCCTACTGTTCCAGGTATTGCTAAATACCAAGGTTGCCCAATACCTGATACGGATAAAGATGGTGTTAATGACGAGCAAGACAAATGTCCTACTGTTCCAGGTTTGGCTAAATACGTTGGTTGTCCAATCCCTGATACCGATAAAGATGGTGTTAATGACGAGCAAGATAAGTGTCCTACTGTTCCAGGTTTGGCTAAATATGCTGGTTGCCCTATCCCAGATACTGATGGTGATGGTGTAAACGATGAGCAAGACAAATGTCCTAACGAAGCTGGTGTTGCTTCTAATTACGGATGTCCTGATATGACTCCAGTATTGAACGAAGCTGCTAAGTCTTTCTACTTTGTCATCAATACTGCTAAATTGGTAGATGCTAAGATTGCAAAATCTAAGTTTGACCCAGTATTAGAATTATTAGCTAAATATCCAAAACTACAATTGGAAATTCAAGGTAATACTGACGTTACTGGTAATGATAAGATCAATATTCCATTGTCTCAAAAACGTGCAGATGCTGTTAAAAAAGCATTCACTGACAAAGGTATTTCTGCTGACCGTCTGACTACTGTTGCTAATGGTTCTTCTAAACCAAAAGCAGACAATAAGACCAAAGCTGGTAGAAAAGAAAACAGGAACGTTACATTGGTTCCTTCTTTCAAAGACTAATCTTATAATCACTTAAGATAAAAAGGGCCGCCCATTGGGCGGCCCTTTTGCTTTGTAAATCAACATTTTCCGAAAATATTTGTCATAATAGTATGAGCAAAATGGCAACTATCAATATCATGTGGTTTAGAAGGGATCTGCGTCTTAAAGACAATGCGGCCCTATACCATGCATTAAAAGCAGGACTTCCTGTTTTGCCCATCTTTATTTTTGATACTGAGATATTGGATCAGCTAGAAGACAAGACGGATGCTAGGGTTTGTTTTATTCACGAGGCTTTGCATGACATGCAAACAGAATTACTGGAATTAGGATCTAGCTTGGAAGTGGTTCACGGAAAACCTTTAGACTGTTTTATAGCACTTACAAAAAAATATAGCATTGCAACTGTTTATAGTAATCATGACTATGAACCATCAGCCATTCAAAGAGACGCGGTTATAGCTGCTTATTTAGATCAAGAACAAATAGCATTTAAATCTTTTAAAGATCAAGTGATATTAGAAAAGGATGAAGTTTTAAAAGACGATGGTGCACCCTATACCGTGTTCACACCTTATTCCAGAAAATGGAAATTGAAACTAACCGATTTTCATTTAAAAGCCTATCCTGTTGAACAGTATAAAAACCATTTTTTAAAGCAACCAGCTATTCAAATTCCTAGTTTGGAGTCCATAGGTTTTTCTGCATCCAATATTAGCTTTCCGCCTAAAGCATGGAAAAAAGAAATTGTGGCAAAATATAAAGCGAATAGGGATTTTCCAGCCCTGGAACACGGTACTTCTAAATTGGGAGTGCACCTTCGTTTTGGAACCATTAGTATTAGGGCATTGGCCATTAGGGCAAAAGCGGTTAGTGAAACATTTTTAAATGAACTCATCTGGCGCGATTTCTATCATATGATTCTCTGGCATTTTCCCCATGTTGGCCTAGGAAAATCTTTTAAGCCCGCTTATGAAGCCATTGAATGGCGTAACAATGAACAAGAGTTTAAAGCATGGTGTCTTGGTCAAACAGGTTATCCCATTGTGGATGCAGGTATGCGTGAATTGAATGCAACAGGTTTTATGCATAATCGCGTACGCATGATTACTGCTTCTTTTTTAACCAAGCATTTGCTCATTGATTGGCGTTGGGGGGAAGCATATTTTGCTCAAAAATTATTAGACTTTGATTTGGCAGCCAATAATGGGGGATGGCAATGGGCTAGCAGCAGTGGTTGTGATGCGGCTCCTTATTTTAGGGTATTCAATCCAACATTGCAGACGGAAAAATTTGATAAAGATTTGGTATATATACGCAAATGGGTGCCTGAATTTCAAACATCCAATTATCCCAAACCCATTGTGGTTCATGAGGAAGCAAGAAAAAGGGTATTGGATGTTTATGCAAAAGCATTAAAGCCAGCAGAGGGAAAATAGCTAATACCAATCATTGATCAAGCTATTGATGTATGTCTTGATACACTTTACACAATGCATTTACTGCTTTATGACCATCGGCTCCCAAGCCAATAGAATAATCGTTTACATACAAATCAATATGTTTACGCATCACAGCTTCACTCATTTCTTGTGCGTGTTGTTTAACATAAGGTGAAAGGGTAGGATAATTTGCAAAGGCATATTCCACAGATGCTTTGATAAAACCATTTATTTTTTCGCGGAGGGATGGTTCAACATCATTGCGCACAACAATACCACCCAATGGAATGGGGCATTGCAAACTTTGTTCCCAGTTTTCTCCAAGATCCATGAGTTTTACCAAACCCTTATCCTGATAGGTAAATCTGTTTTCATGAATAATCACTCCAGCATCAACTCTTTCATCTATTACTGCTTGTTCTATTTCATGAAAGACCATGAATTGTTTTATTTGTGCATTGGGGAATGCCATTGAGAAAAGCATATGTGCAGTTGTATTAATACCCGGAACGGCAATACGCATTTGGTCAATCTCAGTTAGATTTGCTACAGGTTTCTTACTAATTAACAATGGTCCAACACCCTTACCCAATGCACCACCACTTTCCAATAAGCTATATTGATTTTGCAATAAGGGCCATACCCCATAACTGATTTTTGAAATAGCCAATTTGCCCGCTAATGCCCATTCATTCAGGGTTTGAACGTCTTCCAAGACCACATCAAATGTTAGACTTCCCGTATCAATTTTACCATTGACAAGTGCATCAAAAATAAAGGTATCGTTGGGGCAGGGAGAAAAGCCTAGGGTAAGACGCATAGTAGATTAAGCTATTTGGTATAATTGATCAAGGTATTGTAAGATGGTATCATTGAGATGGCCAATGGCTTCTCCCATTTTCCAATTTGCTTTGTTTCTTTCTCCCACCAAATTACTGATGGCTCTAATTTGTAAGAATGCAGTATTGGTTTCTCTTGCCACATAATGCAAGGCGGCACCTTCCATGCTTTCTACTGTTGGGTGGTATTTTTTGCTGAGTTCAACAATTCTATCTGGGTTGGTGCTAATTTCATTGACGGTGATACCTGTAACAGCGGGTAGATCTAGCAAATTGTATTTATCCAACCATTGATTGGGTAATTTTCTTTTTTCAAAAGGGTGGTAACTACTTTTTTCCAATTTCATGTCAAATAGGTCCTTCCATTTGCCACCTTCTTCAACGCCAAGGTCTCCTATAATTTCTTCTTTGACTGTTAGTACGGTTCCCAAATCAAACTGGCTACTAAAGCAACCAGCAATACCCACTTGTAACACTAAATCGGGTTTCTCTTCCAATATTAGTTTTGTGAGTGAAAAACTAGCCGCCAACATACCAATCCCTGATTGGTGAAAATGCAATTTCATACGCCTGCTCTCGCTGGTATACAATTCATTGACTTTCAGATAACTGGGCATCCATTCCCCCACTGTGGCTGCTGAGATCACTACACGCATTGGGCTAAGGTCGGATATAAATTGCTTTGCTTGTTGTAGCTTTGCCAAAATTTTTACGAAGAATGGTGTATTTAACGAGACTGGAACATTTTAATGCCGCCCATAAACTCTTCAATCCTTCCTGGACAAAGGAACAGAATGATGCAGTATTTGGGGTATGTGCCAATGAAAATTGGCATGGGCATAATTTTGACCTGTTCGTGACCATCAAGGGGGAGCCTGATCCTGAAACTGGATTTGTGTTTGATGTAAAAAAGCTAAGTCAATTAATGAAAAAACACGTCATTGACAAGCTGGATCACAAAAACCTCAATTTAGACGTTGACTTTATGAAAGACAAAATGTGCAGCACGGAAAACCTAGCCGTGGCCATTTGGGAACAATTACAACCGCATTTACCAGCACATGTACAACTCCACTGTGTAAAGCTCTATGAAACGGCTAGAATTTACGTGGAGTATTTTGGTTAACCATAATAGAAACAGTGTCATACTTTCTCATTAATCATTGAATTTCAACAATTTGACAATTCATTAGCTCCTAATTTTTTGACTTTTAACTTTTCAAAAGCCCCTACTTTTTTTGACTTTTGACTTTAGACTTTTGACTTCCTTTACCTTTTGTTTAAAATTTTTTATCAAAAATTTAAACAAAATAGAAGCCTCTTGGTTATTATAGGAACAGTATCTTTGCAAAGCTATTAAAGCAGGGCCACTTGATCAGCACACTTCTGAAACAGTGCCAGGCATAAGGTTTACAGGTAAGTTTAGCTTTCAAAAATAAGGTAGGAGTCAAGTGTGCTCCAAAATTTAACTAGTAAAAACTGGGTGGGCATTTTCACCCCAAACAAAAACAGTGAGCAAGAAAGTAGCCGTATATCGCAAAGAGCATTTTAATGCAGCCCATCGCCTGAATAATCCCTGTCTCTTATACACATCTCCGAGCCCACGAGACCGGAGCCTATCTC
>CAMFKK010000231.1 GCA_945957225.1 uncultured Sphingobacteriia bacterium
CCCTGCTATCGCTACAGCCAATCCATAAGAACTCAGGAGTTTGTACGTGCACCAACCTTTCAAAAAAGTCTGGATCATCTTCACTTTTTTCTTTGGCCCAGGCTTTGTTTTCCAATAAGAGCTTTTCGTATGCTTTCATATGATCAATGATTTGTGGTTGGTTCTTGAAACTGGTATTGATTTCTTTTAAATGGACTTTTTTTCAATTCCACTGTTATATTTTTTAAATGGGCATGACATAGAAAATCATTGATTTCTTCTACAATGTCTCGGTCAATAAACTCCGCCCTTGTTGTATCAATCAATAAAAATGCATTGGGTGGAATGGCTTCTAACTTGGCTTTAATAATGGCTTTATTCAAAAAAGAAACGTCTTTTCTCAATCTGAGTAAGTGATTGTTATTATCCTGAATCTCAAACACAGCAGACCTGAAATTACTTCTTAACATAAAGAATAAACCCACTAAAATGCCAATAATGATTCCTGTTAGAAGATCTGTAAACAAGATGGCAACGATGGTACCAATAAAGGGAACAAACTGATCCCAACCCTTGCTATAAAAGGCTTTTACCTGTTTAATACTAGCCAATTTGTATCCGGTAAAAATTAAGATAGCAGCCAAAGCACTTAATGGTATTTTATTAAGCAATACTGGTATCAATACTACAAATAGCATCAGGAATATGCCATGAAAAATACTAGACATTTTAGATTTTGCTCCAGCCATAACATTCACGGAGCTTCTAATCAATACAGATGTAATAGGCAGACCTCCCATTAAACCAGAAACAATATTTCCAAGACCCTGAACTTTCAGTTCTCTATTGGTTGGTGTTACCCTTTTTAAACTATCTAATTTATCAATGGCTTCAACACCCAATAAAGTTTCCAAACTTGCTACCATGGCAATGGTGAATGCAATGATCCAAACATTTGGATTATTCCATTTTGAAAAGTCTGGCATAGTAAATAGCGTAACACCATTTTCAAGATTGGTGATGATGGGTAAGGAGACCAAATGCTTGGGTTCTAGCGCAAGATTAGGATATTGGCTTTTGAACAATTCATTTAACAGAATGCCAATGACAACCGCCACCAATGCACCGGGAAAAAAATGAAATACTGTTTTTTGATGGGCTACTTTTTTCTCCCAAAGAATCAAAATGACCAATGATACAAGACCAATGATCACCGCCCCTCCGGTAAATAATTCTCCAGCCTGAAGTAGTTCTGTAAAAGTATTATTAGCGTCAGCTTGTACAAATGTTTCATCTCCTTCAAAATCGGCGTCATAACCCACTAAATGGGGTAACTGCTTTAGAATAAGGATCAGTCCAATAGCAGCCAACATTCCCTTGATCACAGAGTTGGGTACAAAATCACCCAGAATCCCAGCCTTAATATACCCTAGAATAATTTGAAAAACACCTGCAATCACAACCGCTAAAAGAAATACATCGTAGGATTCCAATTTTAAAATGCCATTGGCTACAATCACGGTTAAACCAGCAGCTGGTCCACTCACACTTAAATGAGATCCACTCAGTGTTCCAACCAAAATGCCTCCAACTACGCCTGCAATAATACCAGAAAACAAAGGCGCACCTGAACCAAGTGCAATACCCAAACAAAGGGGAAGGGCCACCAACAAGACCACTATGGATGCCGGCAAATCGCTACCAACGGTTTGAAAATACTTCCTCATAATGTTGATTATCCCATTTTTGAGGCATCCCAGAAATTAAAGTTCATTTTCGGATATAGGAATGACTCCACTGCAAATACGCAGCATTTGAACCTAACAAAAAAACTGGAATTTTGTTTAATTTATATGTTTAATCCACCGCAAGCGCTCAACACTTGACCCGTAATATAAGAACTTAGGTCACTGGCTAGGAACAAAGTGGTATTGGCAATCTCTTCTGCCTTACCAAACCTGCCCAAAGGAATCTTCTTCAAAAACTCGGTAGCACCGTCTCCGTCTTGGAGGTAATGGGTCATATCGGTTTCCACAAATCCTGGCGCGATGGCATTACAACGGATATTGCGGCTACCCAATTCATGGGCCACAGACTTGGTAAAGCCAATGATCCCTGCTTTGGATGCGGCATAGCTGCTCTGACCAGCGTTACCGCGGATTCCAATAATAGAACTCATATTGATAATGGTTCCACTCTTGGCCTTCATCATAGGGCGAATCACCTGTTTGGTCATGTTGAACACAGACTTGAGGTTAATATCCATTACATCGTCCCACTGTTCAGCGGTCATGCGCAACAAAAGGTTATCCTTGCTAATCCCTGCATTGTTCACGCAGATATCAATGGTTCCAAACTCTTTTAAAACATCATTGACAAAAGACTCGCACTGTGCAAAATCACCGGCATTGCTCTTGTAAGCCTTGGCTTTTACGCCCAAAGCAATCAGTTCTGCCTCCAGTGCTGCTGCTTTTTCAGCCGAGCTATCGCTCACATAAGTAAAGGCAATATTGGCTCCCTGTTCGGCCAATTTTAAAGCAATGGCTGCGCCGATGCCTCTTGCAGCACCAGTAACAATAGCAACTTTATTCTCCAGCAATTTCATAGTAGCGTCTTTTAAGTGGAGCAAATGTAAAAGATTTACCCGTAAATATGATGATGGAAAAACACATAAGCAATGAGCAAGACCAATAGGAAAAACAGGATGCCCGGGTTATAGAGTAAGACAAAAAAGAGCACGGCCATCATCCCAAACACAGAATTGAGATAGTCTTCACTGGGCATCTCATAAACCAATAAGATGCTGTGTAGAAAAGCCGCCAAACTCAGGACCATCAAGACAATTTGCGGATATTCCAACAAAGTGAAATGCAGGGGATAGGCGCTCCAGACATAGATGAACTCGGGTAAAAAGAGCAAAGTATAGGTCAATAAGACCTGCACAAACCTCACTGGGATTGTCAAGGGAAGATTGCGCAAAAAGGGCAGGAACTCCCGCTCAAAAGCGCGGATCTGCAAAATCAAACTGCTATGAGACCCAACAATGAGTAAGAAACAAAGTAGTATGGGTCTTGGGTCGGGTTTGTAAGGTTCATAGAGTTGGATAAATCCGTATAGAAAAAGCAAGGTAAAGACCTTGGTCAAAAGCAACATCTGTTTGCGCTCTCTGATTAGGTGAAAAATGGCAAAACTGAAAACGGGTTTGACTATTTTATTCCACCAGGGAATGCCACCAAAGAGATTCCATCTTTCCAAAAATGTCCATTTTCCCAACAAAGCATCCGTGCCATGGTGGCGAATGGTGCTCAAATACCATCGCGCAGCTGTTACCACCAACACCAAATTGGTAAGGACCATGATTCCCGCCTGAGTCCAATGATGCAAATGAATAGCCACTGCTGACGCGATGGCCGCATAGACCCAAACCGGCGCAAAGACCTGTACTTGCACAAACAGCATCCAAGCAAAGAGTTGCCTATTGCTCAGATGATTTAAGCTGCTTAGGAACAATTGTCTGGGCTCCAAAATGCGTTTGATAATATAGTTGCTGCACTTAAGGGTATACAAGATCCAAGCCAATAACACCCCAACCAAGATGATGGGGCTCTCCAAAAAAGCAATGATCAAGGAGTAGTGGTAGTCAATCAATTGCCCACCCTTGACCACACCAAACAGCACAAAAAACAGGAAGGCAAAAAATCCCGCGTTCATTTGGTAAAAATGATTCACCAAAACGGATTGTAATATGCGAGCAATGGGTTTTTTACTCATGGCTCAATATGCAAGGTTTTATTCAATACGCTCAGTTTTCCTGTAAAATTTAACCCATCTGCAAAACTCTGGTGCGATGAAATTAGAAAGGAAATTCCTTTTCTGGCGTGCCAGTCATTGATCCATTTGCAAACCAATTCCACTGCGGCCACGTCAATGGTAATCAGTGGCTCGTCCAATAAGATCCAATCCGGATTGCCCATGAAAGCCAATACCAGACTGAGTTTCTTGACCATCCCGCTGGAATAAGTTCCCACGGTTTGTTCATAAGCGTCCAAGATATGCAGCTCCTCCAATTGTTGTTTGGCCGCATCAATATC
Organism: uncultured Sphingobacteriia bacterium; assembly: GCA_945957225.1. Classification (GTDB taxonomy): domain Bacteria; phylum Bacteroidota; class Bacteroidia; order Chitinophagales; family Chitinophagaceae; genus Sediminibacterium. Next base: position 4,071 of record CAMFKK010000231.1, read on the forward strand.
GGCCTGCTTTGTGGCGCCATACAATTCCACCAAATCCTTGGCCGTCAAAAAAGGCGGATACAAAGGTTCCGCCTCTGCATAATTCACTTTCTTCAAAAATTCATTCCGGTCTTTGAGAATACTCAGCGGTTTTTCAGAACTTCTCCCTTCTGAAATTGATTCACTCAATCCCCGCTCTCCCGGCGCTAAAAAAATTTCACCCTTAAACGGATGAAGACCAGCCAACATTTTCAGAAATGTAGTCTTTCCAGATCCATTCTCTCCCTGGATCCAGTACATACCATTGACTAGGTCCAGATCCGGCACCGTCAACGCCAAATGTGCCCCATAAAATTTTTCAACTTTTCTGAATTGCAGCATAAAAAATCCTTCGGCTTGAAATTTACAGTCTTTGATGAACAATTTCGCTTCAAGTGTTCGGAATTTGATTTTTTAACAGTTTGCTACAAGTGTGTGCTGTACTTAGTTTTTGGGGTTTTGCAAAACCCTTATTTTTTATACTTGTTCAAGTATAAATTCAAGGGTTCTATTTTATACATGTTCTAGTATAAAATAGAGAGGCCCGATTTATACTTGTTCTAGTATAAAAAAAGACTAAAAATGTTTTCCTTAAAACAATTACCACACCATCCAATAAAATACCTACCAAACTCGGAGAAAAAGTTACCTCACCCCCAGTCAACTTTCATCAAATTTGTAAACAGGGAAGATTTTGGGAAAAGGATTCTGAGGGGAATCTAGAAATGCAATTTGAAAAAGATTCAGAAATGGATTGATTTTAAGGATTTAAGTAGAGATGAGTCTGTCTCTTATACACATCTCCGAGCCCACGAGACCGGAGCCTATCTCG
>CAMFKK010000232.1 GCA_945957225.1 uncultured Sphingobacteriia bacterium
GGATAATGACTTCTTCCAAACTGCGAAGGTACCAACCCAAATCAGGTTGAAATTTTTCCAAGTCTAAAATAGGGTAACCCACTAATTGTTCAGGGCCATGAAAAGTGATATCACCACCTCTATTGATATGGAAGTACTCAATCCCTTTCTCTTTTAATGCTTGGTCATTGATTAACAAATGTTCTAATTTTCCGCTTTTGCCCAGTGTATAAACCGGCGGATGCTCCACAAATAATAAGTGTTGCAGGGTGGGCACTTGATCTGCAGGAATCTCCCCCATTTTCCTAAAAGCCGCTTTTACATCGGCATTTTCTTTGAGCAATTGCTCTTGAAAATCCCAAACCGGCTGATAAGACTTAAGCCCAAGGTCCTGAAATTGCACTTGTTGTTGCATAACGTGAAATTAAGCAATATGGGCTTATGAGGGAACATTCCTATTTTTACCGGATGGAAACAGCCGCAGATTTTATTGCTGACGAAGGATCGGAAGAACTCTATGAACGAAAAGCCTTTACCGTAAACAAAGGACAAGAACCTTTAAGGATTGACAAATTTGTGAAAATGCATATTGAAGGCGCAACCCGCAATAAGGTTCAAAATGGCATTGACGCAGGTTTTGTAACAGTAAATGGTAAGATTGTCAAACAGAATTACAAGGTAAAACCGGGTGATGAAATTGTATTTCTGAGTTATATTAACCCCGAACATACTGAACTCAAACTAGAAAATATACCGCTCAATATTGTGTATGAAGATGATACTTTAATGGTGATCAATAAGCCATCCAATATGGTGGTACATCCCGGAGTAGGAAATTATTCAGGTACCCTATTAAATGGTGTAGCATATTATTTAAAGCAACAGAATCCCAATTTGGACGAGGATGCCCTACCCCGCTTTGGATTGGTACATAGAATTGACAAAAATACCACTGGGTTAATAGTGCTTGCTAAAACGGGAGAAGCAGCAGCTCATCTAGCCAAGCAATTTTTTAACCATACTGTTTCCAGAAAATATATGGCCCTGGTTTGGGGTGATGTAAAAGAGGATGAGGGAACCATTACTGGGCATATTGCGCGTCACAAACAGCATAGGAAAATGTTTGACGTTTATCCAGAAGGAGAAATAGGCAAACACGCCATAACGCATTACCAGGTTTTAGAACGATACAATTACGTAACCCTAGTGGAATGTGTTTTAGAAACCGGACGTACCCATCAAATTCGCGTACACATGAAACATATTGGGCATACGTTATTTAATGATTTTGAATATGGAGGGGATAGGATATTAAAAGGAACCATCTATACTAGGTACAAACAATTTGTAGACAATTGTTTTGAAACCTGCCCCAGGTGTGCCTTACACGCAAAAACTTTGGGGTTTGTTCATCCGGTTAGCGGCAAAGAAATGTTTTTTGAATGCGAATTACCAGAAGACATGTTACAGGTAATTACCCGCTGGAAAAATTATATTGGCAATAAAAACGAGCTCTAGTTGAAGCAGGATTATTTGATAAAGCATCTTGCAAAAACCATTTTGGCATGGCTACCCATAGCTTTGACCAAGAATGAACGCTATGACAGATTAACCAAAAGAGTCATTGACAAGTATTGCCAAAACAATAGTAATTGTATAGATATTGGTGCACATGAAGGTCGCATTCTTGCCATGATGTTAGCTGCAGCACCCAATGGAAGACACCATGCATTTGAGCCCATTCCAGTACTTTTTGAACAATTAAAAAAATCATTTGGCGCTAGGGCGATACTATATTCTCAAGCCCTGTCTAATCAATCTGGTCAGTCTAATTTTAATCTGGTCTTATCAAACCCTGCCCTGAGTGGCATCAAAAAAAGACCCTATTGGAAAAAAGAAATAGATAGCACCATACAAGTATCAACAGCGCCATTAGACCTTTTGATTGGTCCAGACGAACAAATTGATTTAATCAAAATGGATGTAGAAGGTGCTGAGTTATTGGTCATTGAAGGAGCCATCAATACCATTACCCGCTGTAAACCTTTGATCTTATTTGAATGTGGTCAACTTGGTGGAATTACTTATGATTTTTCTGCTAAAGACGCTTATGACCTATTGGATTTACGGTTGAAATACCAGATATTCACATTAGATGGCTGGCTAAAGCAAAAAACTGCTTTGAACTTTACTCAATTTCAACAGTATTTTGATCAAGGGACAGAATTTTTCTTTTTAGCCAACCCAAAATAGTTTTACCAAAATATACTGGATGAACAAAGCACAAATTGTACATGAATTGCTAGATAAATATCAAGCATTCACTGATTATTTGGAACCCATGAATCAGTCTGATTTTTTATTTGCATTTCCCCATAAATGGTCTGCAGGACAGCAATTGGATCATTTGATAAAATCTACCAAACCCCTATTAATAACGGTTCGTTTGCCAAAATTTGTTTTAAAATTGGTTTTTGGGAAAGCCAATAGAGCTTCAAAATCCTATGAAGGATTGGTTGAAAAATACCAATTAAAATTACAAGAAGGTGGTAGGGCATCCGCGGCATTTATTCCACCACCCATTGACTTTGAACAAAAAACAGCCCTATCAAAACAACTCAATCAAATTATAGCTACCCTAACAAAGGGGATTGCAGGATTTACGGAAAAGGATCTTGATACCATTATTCTACCCCACCCTTTATTGGGTAAGATTACATATAGAGAAATGATGTACTTTACAATTTGCCATGTACTACACCACCAAGGACTGATCAAAAAAGCCTTGCAAGAAAGATCCCTTCATTTATAAAGGATCCCCTCTAAAATTTAAATTGAGCGAGACCTGATGAAAGAGGTTTTGCTGATAAAAACCTGTGGCATAATGCAGGTGTAGTTTTTCTAAGAGCAAACCAAACCCAAGCGTGAAGCCATTTAAACCATTGGTGATATTGTAGGCATTCAAACTCTGTCTTCTTAATAAATTTAAACCCGCATTTACCTGAAGTTTGTCATTGAGAAAAACCTCTGTAGAAAAGACCAAATGAGAGAAGAATTTTTGTGCACCTGAACTTGCTTTATTGGGATCAATACCTTCTAATTGATTAAAACTGGAATCACTATACAATATGTTCCATCTATGCATGTGGTGAGCCGTAATGGAAAATTGAAAAGGCGCTTTTGCCAGTCTTTTGGTAATCCCCATTTGTAGGTCAAAAGGAAGTTCTTCTTTTGGCTGCAACCCGTCATAAGTCTTTAATTGCGCTCCCATATTCTTTACCAAGATACTGGCTTGTAATTCAGATTCCTCATCATGATAAGCCAAACCCACATCAAATCCAATTCCATTGGATTGGTATTGACCATAATTGGATCCTATAAATTTGGCATTCATCCCATACCACCAACGATCTTTGTATTGTTTTGAAAATCCCAATTGAATCACATAATCATTGGGTCTAAAAGTTCCCATGATATTCCCTGCCGCATCAGTTTGAGTCAGGTTGCCATAATCCAAATATTGCACCCCTATTGATAAATTGCTTTTGTATTTTTCAACATGAAAAGCGGTATTAAATCCATATTGTTGTAAACCCTGGGCAAAACTGTAAAAACCAGCACTAACACTAGCATGCATATCATCACGCATAAGTGCGGGATTATAAAATGCCATACCCAAATCCTTTCCAATACTGGAAATATTTACCCCACCTAGTGATGCTTGCTTTGCAGAAATAGGCTGATTCAGAAAATTAAATACCGCATTCCCACCCAGGGTTTGGGCTGTTAATAGCATAGGACTAAACCATGCAATTAAAAGGGATATGAGGTTATTGGGTTTCATTCAAGATCAAATCTAAGCAGGCCAAGTTGAATAGTCAGAAATAAAAATCCCCCTAGTTTGGGGGATTTAAATGAGTTAAGCATTATTTATACAAGTGCCAATTCTAATACTTGCTGCATGGTCTTTACATAATGAAATTGCATGCCCTTGATAAAATTGCTATCAATTTCCTTTACGTCTTTTTCATTCATACTACATAGAATGATTTCTCTCAAACCAGATCGCTTAGCGGCCAAGACTTTTTCCTTGATCCCTCCAACAGGTAAGACTTGCCCCCTAAGGGTGATTTCTCCTGTCATAGCCAAATAGGACTTGACTTTTCTACCGGTGAAAGCAGAGGCCAAGGCCGTTAACATTGTCACCCCCGCACTAGGCCCGTCTTTTGGAACAGCCCCTTCTGGAACATGTATGTGAATACTTTTCTTAGCAAAGACTTCTGGATCAATGCCATATTTTCGAGCATTGGCCTGTAAAAAGCTAAGGGCGGTACTGGCACTTTCCTTCATCACATTGCCAAGGTTACCTGTTAGTTTCATTTCACCCTTTCCATCGCCAACAATGGCTTCTATAAAGAGGATATCTCCACCCACATAGGTCCAAGCAAGACCTACCGCTACCCCAGCCATATTGGCCGTTTTATAAATTTCATTACTATACCTTGACTGCCCCAGAATCTTCTCTACATCAACTGCTGTTAGAACGGGTTTTACCTTTTCCTTAATGGCCAGTTCCTTAGCTTGGTAGCGCATAATAGAAGCCAACTGTCTATCCAATTCCCTTACACCACTTTCTCTGGTATATTGTTCTATCACTTTCTCCAAAACCTTATCGTTGATTTTGAAGTTTACATTTAGCAAGCCATGTGCTTCTTTTTGTTTGGGAAGCAAATGTCTTTTGGCAATTTCCACTTTCTCTTCTACTGCATAACCACTCAGGTCAATGATTTCCAAACGGTCTCTAAGGGCGGGTTGAATATTTTGGATATTATTGGCAGTTGCAATAAAGAGTACCTTACTTAGGTCATATTCTAACTCTAAATAATTGTCATAAAAACTATGGTTCTGCTCTGG
>CAMFKK010000233.1 GCA_945957225.1 uncultured Sphingobacteriia bacterium
GTTTTGGCCCGGGCAATATTGGGATCTATCTGAAAATCCGGCATGGACTTTTTTTTAAATGTACTGGTTTTGTACAAGAACCAAGTTTACAAAATCATCATATTGGATTACATTTAGAAAACCCATTTTTGCTTTCTATGAAAAAGCCCTTTTCTATTTATTGGTTTTTGTTACTAATGATCATAGTATCCAGCACTCCTATTGATGCGGTTGCCCAACCTAAAACACCCAAGGTAGTATTTGTTATTGCCGATGGAATTCCCGCGGATCTTTTAGAAAAAGCCAATAAACCCAATATAGACAAGATTATTGCTCAAGGTTTTTACAAACGAGCATTTGTAGGCGGTATCAAGGGAACTTATAACCAAACCCCAACTATTTCTGCACCCGGATATAATAATTTGATCACAGGTACTTGGGCCAATAAACACCAGGTCATCAACAATGATATCAAGGATCCCAATTACCATTATTGGAGCATTTTCCGCTATTTAAAAAACCAGGATCCGCAAAAAAAGACGGCCATATTTTCTACCTGGTTAGACAATAGAACCAAATTAGTAGGTGATGGTTTATCAGCAACTGGTGGTTTTAAAGTTGACTATGCTTTTGACGGATATGAATTAGATACCCTACAATTTCCGCATGACAAAGGTTCTATCTACACCCATTTAATAGATGATTATGTGGTGGCCAAGGCCGATAGCTGCATTAGAGCAACCGCTCCTGATTTGTCTTGGATTTATTTAGAACATACAGACGATATAGGTCATAGATATGGCGATAGCCCACAGATGGAAAAAGCTATTGGCTATCTAGACCAAGAGATGGGCAAAATTTGGGAAGCCATTCAGTATAGACAGAATAATTTTGCAGAAGATTGGTTAATCATCATTACTACCGATCATGGAAGAGACGCAGCTACTGGAAAAAATCATGGTGGTCAATCTGAACGAGAGAGAACCACTTGGGTGATTTCTAATTTAAAAAATACCAACGCTTATTTTCAAGCCAATAACCCTGCCATTGTAGACTTATTACCTACTATGGCGCGTTTTCAAAAAATTGATTTACCCAAAATCAACCAAGAAGAATTAGACGGGGTGCCCATGACAGGACCTGTTGCTATTTCTCATCCTAGCGTGGAGCAACAAGGAGATAGTTTGATCTTGCATTGGAAGTCTTATACCAAAAAAGGAAAACTAGCCATTTTACTGACTAGTACCAACCAATTTAAAAAAGGCCAACCAGATACTTATCAAACCTTGACAACTATTCCAATTAGCCAAGAAAGATTTGCTTTTAAACTGGATCCTTCTTTGAGTTTTGCCAAAATAATTTTGAGAACCAAAGAAAATTCGGTGAACACCCAATGGAAGAATCCTTCTCTTAAATAAAACAAAGAAGCCGCATTTCTGCGGCTTCCATGAAAAATCAACAACGCTATAAAAGGGTGGGGAATTACTTGGTAAATAGTTTTGAATTATTTCTATAACCAGAACCTGTATTGCTATACCAATCACGGTAGTTGGTACCACCAGACTGAGCCCAGTCAAAGAAATGTAAGTATGCATCATTAATGGCTGCATTCTCAATAGGATGAACAAAACCGCTAGCAAAATTCAAAGCCCATGGGTGATTGTCTTTGGTCACATAGTACCTATTAGACCTTGGGTCAGAATTATCTTCGCCAGTTCCAAGTAGACTCAAATCTGCCAAATCAGTTGGTGCAAATCCAGGTAAGTGTACTTCATAAGGCCTACGCTGATTGCTTACCAAGAATGGATTGTTATTGGCAATATCCAAAGTGCTGGTAGAAATAGGTGAAGTAAAGCTGATGAATACAGCTACTGGCGGCGTAGTTACTTTATCATATTCCATACGGGTATTGGCAAAATAAGCACCACCTGGATTGAAGAGAAATGCAGAAACATCATCATAAGGCATTATCACAGCTTTAGTTTGACCAGCTTCTGTACCATTGGCATTATATTTAGTGAGATTGCTAGTAACTTTTTGACCAGTCACAGATTTAATTAAGTTAGAAGCAAATGGGAATTGCACACCAAATCCATTATGATAAGCAGCACCGTTTGCCAATGGTTGATATTCTGCAGTCATTTCTACCACATTGTTCTGTCCGTTTGAAATCATGGTATATCTATAAGAGATCACCAAGTCATTCATATCATAGTCACCAGAGCTTGGGAACATATCTTCAAATGCTAGGGTACCCCAAGTATCTTTAGCAGGATAATAATTTACATACGCTCTTTCAGGATCAGAAGGATAAACATCAAATATATCCATTACGCCATCTCCATCTGTATCTACTGGTTTCTCTGCGTCTTTTACACCATCTGTATCAATGGCAGTTATTGGATTAGAAGTGGCATAGATCATTAAGTCATTAAAGTCCTGATCACAAGACCAACTATCTCTACGAATATCTTCAAAGCCAATGATATAAGTGTCATTGTATTTCAACATAACGTTGTGCTTGCGAAGGTCTACATCTGGCTCTGGATTCAAATTTGGATTTGAGAACAAAGCCGTAGCACCCACAGAAACATCCTTACCATTCCAAGCGTCTTGGAACAAAACCAGACCAATGGTAGTACCAGCTTTAAAGGTTCCAATTTTTACTTTATCACCAGAATTCAAATTACCACCACTGCCTTTCAAGCTGGCATTGGGGAATACAAATTTAATTTCATTAATATCTGCCACAGATTGAGGAGGAGTCTTACTATCATAGGTATAGAAGCCCAAGGCATTTCTATATCCAGCACCTTCATAAGTAAAGGTTAACCAAACTTCAGCGTCTTCTTTAATCACAATATTGGAAGTTGCATCCTTGGTAATATATTCAGGGTGAAGATTGGGTACTTTATAACTTTCTGGTAAAGAAACGTTGATGGTATTCAACATATCAACTGTAATCTCATCACTAGGAGTAGTTAAATATTTAGGTTTACCACTATTGTCATAATCACCTAAGTAACTAAATTTAGTATCGGTTTTAATCCCGTTCAAATCCATAGACACATGTGTGCCATTTACGGAATTGGTTCCTCTGATAATGGTATTAGCAATAGCAGCAGATTTGCTTTCATTGAAACTTAGGGTTCCAACTACATTACCACCATAACCATCGGCTCCGCCCAAAATACAATTCAGGCTATTGCCATTGACTGTTACTAATGCATTGTGGATCAGACCCACAAAATTGGCATCAACAACCACCGTATCCATATAAGAAGGAATAGTGGCCCTGGTAATAATTTGTCCTTGAGCATTGGTAATGCCTTTGAACAACAATTGTCCAATGGTACCATTAGCAATACTATAAACATTTACAGGAACACCAGCAATGGGTTTGTTGGTATTGGTTAGTGCAGAAATAGAAACTGCAACTGCCTTGGTTGTTTGATAATTGAATCCATCGGGCGCTACTTTATTAATAGGTGTGCCGGGATTGTTGTTGTTGTTAGATTGAACTTCAGCTGCTTTTTGACAAGACATAAATGTCATTGCTAGGATGAAGACAAACGATAGGGATAATTTGTTAAGCATAAAATTGATTTATTAGGGATGAACGATTTTGATGCCAAAAAGAGAAACAAGACTAAAACATTGAAAATCAGCTAATTAATATTTTCAATATTTTACATAAATTCCAATAGTGGGAAATTTTTCCAATTATGAGATATGAATGGTAATCGGTTGTTGTTGTTTGCTTGATCCGAGCTGGTTGATTTTCTTCAAATACGGTGAGCTTGGTAAATAACCGTTTGTCGGAACAGGTTTCTCCATGGGTATGCTAGCAATACTGAAACTATGGTTTACAAAATCAAATAGAAATTGAAATAAGTTGCTGTGAGCGCTTTGTTGTCCGTTGCTGTACTGATAGTTTGCCATGATTTGTCGATGCTATTTTGCGTTTTTGTTACTGTTTCTAACCTTTGTTTTAACAGTACAAAACAACTGCAAAGGGCATCCTTAGACAATCAAGCAAACTTGATATCTACTGTAGTATCCAATAGCAAACTGTAGTATTGTTCCTACAATTCACCAGACCTTAGCAAGGTCCAATCAGCTGAATTTTGCCTAACTAATTAATATTTATATAGTCCTAATGCCTTAATTTGTAAAAGAAATTGAAGAGTTTATGAGCTTTTTAAAAAATATCAACGAAGTTTCCTTAGCAGGGGTAGCTTTTAAGAACATGACGCTTAAAAAAAGCATTATCCGCTACTTAGATGTCCATGAAACTGCTACAATTGCCGATTTGGGTCAGACTTTGAATATTAGTACACCAAAAATCACTAGCACGGTCAATGAATTAATAGAAGAAGGTCTGATGAAGGAAATTGGGAAGATTGACAGTACCGGCGGTAGAAGGGCCAATATGTTTGGCCTGGGGGCCGATGCCGGCTTTTTTATGGGTGTTGAAGTAACCAAGAACCATGTGACCATTGGGTTGATGGACTTTAAAAAAAAATTGGTAAAAGTAAAAGAGAATATCCCCTATCTATTACAAAACAACCAGGAATCGCTTGATCACCTGATTGAAATAATCAAGGACTTTATCAAACATTCGGGGGTTTCCATGCCCAAGATCTTAAGAATTGGCATCAACCTTACTGGTAGGATTGACCATAACACGGGTTATAATTATAACTTTTTCCATTTTACCAAATACCCCTTGGGTACCATCATTGAAAATGAAACTGGAATTCCTACCTATATAGACAATGACAGCAGGGCCATGGCATTTGGTGAATATTGTTGTGGTGTAGTTGAAAAGGAAAAAGACATTCTCTTTATCAATATAGACCATGGTGTTGGTTTGGGCATCATCATCAATGGAGAAATCTATTATGGC
>CAMFKK010000234.1 GCA_945957225.1 uncultured Sphingobacteriia bacterium
ACCATATACAGAGTGGTTAAATAAATACAAGATTCGACTAGAAGAATTACCCGAACCAAGAGTTATGTTCACTCATCTAGAGCACGATCAAGTATTTAAATACCAAAAAGGATTTGGTTATAGTACAGAAGACCTAGATAATATCATTGCCCCAATGGCATTGGATGGTAAAGAACCCATTGGTTCAATGGGTACAGATACTCCTCTTGCAGTTTTGAGTGATGAACCTCAACACTTGAGCAGTTATTTTAAACAACTATTTGCACAAGTCACCAATCCACCTATTGATCCAATCAGGGAAAGAATGGTGATGTCTTTGGCCACATTTGCTGGTAGTACGGGCAACCTGTTAGTAGAAGATCCATTGGCATGTCACGTAGTGGCATTGCAACATCCTGTATTAAATAACCATGACCTTGAAAAAATCAGAAGTATTGATACCGGTATTTTCCAAGCCAAAACGCTACAAACTTATTTTAGAGCAGATGGTAAACCGGGCTCTTTGAAAAAAGCCTTGGATCGTTTGTGCAGATACGCAGTGGATGCAGTAGAAGATGGATTTGAAGTAATCATTTTAACCGATAGGGCCATTGATTCTGACCACGCTCCCATTCCTTCCTTATTAGCAACTGCAGCAGTACATCACCACTTAATCAGAAAGGGTTATAGAGGTCAGGTAGGGATTATTGTTGAAGCTGGCGATGTTTGGGAAGTACACCATTTTGCTTGCTTGATTGGCTTTGGCGCAACGGCCATTAACCCATACTTGGCATTGTCTACCATTAGAGACATGAAGATTTCCGGCAAAATCAATACAGATTTGGATCCGGAATATTTAAAGAAGAACTATATCAAAGCCGTTAATGAAGGGCTATTGAAAGTATTCTCTAAAATGGGGATCTCCACTTTGCAATCTTATCAAGGGGCTCAAATATTTGAAATCATAGGACTCAATAAAGAAGTGGTAGACCTCTATTTTACTGGGGCTACTTCTAGGATTGAAGGAATGGGTCTTGATGAAATTGCTAAAGAAACTTTGTCTAAACACTTCTTTGCTTTTAGTAAAAAAGAAATTCCCGTAGATAGACTCCCAGTAGGTGGTATTTATCAGTGGAAACGCAAAGGAGAATTTCACTTGTTTAATCCTCAAACCATTCACTTGTTACAACATAGCACCAAGATGAATGACTATGAGACTTTTAAAAAGTATAGCAAATTGGTGAATGACCAATCCATTAGGGCTTGTACTATTCGCAGTCAATTTCAATTCAAACCATCAAGACCATCTATTTCAATTGAAGAGGTAGAACCAGCAGAAAGCATTTATAACCGTTTTGCTTCTGGTGCCATGTCTTTTGGTTCTATCTCATGGGAAGCTCATACAACCCTTGCCATTGCCATGAATCGCCTTGGTGGTAAAAGCAATACAGGAGAAGGAGGTGAAGATGAAATTCGTTTTGAAAAAATGGCCAATGGCGATAGTATGCGCTCAGCCATCAAACAAGTAGCATCTGCCCGTTTTGGCGTAACTAGTTATTATTTGACGGAGGCCGATGAATTACAAATTAAAATGGCGCAGGGCGCCAAGCCTGGAGAAGGTGGACAATTACCAGGTCATAAAGTAGATGATTGGATTGGCAAAACCCGTCATAGCACTCCAGGAGTTGGTCTAATTTCACCACCACCACACCACGATATTTATTCTATTGAAGACTTAGCACAATTGATCTTTGATTTAAAGAATGCTAATCGCGCAGCAAGGATCAACGTGAAACTGGTTTCAAAAGCCGGTGTTGGCACCATTGCTGCAGGGGTGGCTAAGGCCAAGGCCGATGTAGTCTTAATTTCAGGCTTTGATGGAGGTACTGGGGCATCTCCCATTAGCTCCATTAAACACGCTGGATTGCCTTGGGAATTAGGTTTAGCTGAAGCTCATCAAACATTGGTTAAGAACAAGTTACGTGGACGAGTAGTTGTGCAAGCCGATGGTCAAATGAAAACTGGAAGAGATATTGCCATTGCCGCATTATTAGGCGCTGAGGAATGGGGTGTTGCAACTGCGGCATTGATAGTGGAAGGTTGTATCATGATGCGTAAATGCCATTTGAATACCTGCCCAGTGGGAGTTGCTACACAGGATCCAGAATTGCGTAAACGCTTTAAAGGAGATCCAGACCATATTGTAAACTTTTTCCGTTTTATCACACAAGAACTGCGTGAGATCATGGCAGAATTGGGCTACCGCACAGTGAATGAAATGATTGGACAGGTGGAGAACCTAGAAATGAGGGAAGATATTAACCATTGGAAATATAGCAAACTAGACCTCTCTCCTATTTTGTACAAAGAACCAGCAACAGAAGATACTAGTTTGTACAACCAAGAAATCCAGGACCATGGGATTAGTGAAGTGTTGGATTGGCAATTACTCAAAATAGCGCAAGCTGCTATTGATAATAAACAACGTGTACAAGGCAGTTTTGAAATCAAGAATACCGACAGAACAGTTGGTACTATTGTATCCAACGAGATTACTAAAAAATATAAAGCAGATGGACTCCCTGATGATACCATCCACTTCAATTTCAGAGGAACAGCTGGCCAAAGCTTTGGCGCATTTAATGCTAAGGGAATTACCCATGAATTAGAAGGCGATGCCAATGACTATTTTGGTAAAGGCCTAAGTGGCGCCAAACTGATTGTATATCCAGACAGAACAGCCAGTTATGTTCCAGAAGAAAACATCATCATTGGCAATGTGGCATTTTATGGAGCTACTACCGGTGAAGCTTATATCCGCGGAAAAGCAGGAGAAAGATTCTGTGTAAGAAATTCAGGCGCACAAGTAGTGGTTGAAGGCGTTGGAGACCATGGTTGTGAATATATGACAGGTGGCATTGCGGTGATTCTTGGCAGCACTGGTAGAAATTTTGCAGCAGGAATGAGCGGTGGTGTTGCTTATGTTTATGACCTAGACAACAGCTTTGCAAGCAAATGCAATATGGAAATGATTGACCTTGATCCATTGGAACAGGATGACGCCATTGTATTACAAGATTTGATTACCAAACACTATGCTCATACAGATAGCAAGGTTGCCAAATTTGTATTAGATGATTTTGACAACCAATTAAAACAATTTGTGAAAGTATTCCCTAAGGATTATAAAAAAGTTGTTTTAGAAAAAAAGAAAAACGGCGTAGCCACAGGTAAATAAATAAAAGCGCAAACAAACCTATTATTATGGGCAAACCAACCGGATTTATAGAATTCACCAGAGAACTTCCAGGCAAAAGGGCCGTTTCAGAAAGACTAAAAGACTACAATGAATTTGTTCAAAGACTTCCCGAAGAAAAATTGAACCAACAATCAGGGCGTTGCATGAATTGCGGCGTACCATTCTGCCATAGTGGATGCCCTTTGGGAAATGTGATTCCTGAATTTAATGATGCCGTATATAAGAAAAGCTGGGCCGAAGCTTATGACATCCTAAGCTCCACCAATAATTTTCCAGAATTTACTGGAAGAATCTGCCCCGCTCCTTGTGAAAGCGCATGCGTTTTGGGCATTAACCAGCCCCCTGTAACTATTGAGGAAATTGAAAAACATATTATTGAAATTGCATTTGACAAAGGATTTGTAAAAGCAAGAAAACCCAATCTTAGATCTGGCAAGAAAGTAGCTGTAATTGGATCAGGCCCATCTGGCCTAGCAGCAGCTGCCCAATTAAATTATGCTGGACATTTGGTTACTGTATATGAAAGAGATGATGCTCCCGGAGGATTATTAAGATATGGCATCCCCGATTTCAAATTAGAAAAATGGGTAATTGACCGCAGGGTTAAGCTCATGGAAGAAGAGGGAGTAGTATTTAAATGTAATGCCAATGTGGGTGTAAATACCAGTATCAATGACTTGCTAAGAGAGAATCATGCTATTGTTTTAGCCGGAGGAAGTACTATTCCACGAAATTTAAATATCCCTGGCAGGGAACTCAATGGTGTTCATTTTGCCATGGACTTTTTAAAACAACAAAACAAAAGAGTTGCCAACCGTTCTATAGATGCTAGCCCATTGATTGCTTCTGCCAAGGATGTAGTTGTTATTGGTGGAGGAGACACAGGCAGCGACTGTGTTGGCACTTCTAATAGACAGGGGGCTAATTCAGTAACTCAATTTGAATTGCTTCCTAAGCCACCAGAGAGCAGAACGGATTATATGCCTTGGCCTACCTATCCAATGACTTTAAAAACATCCTCTTCCCATGACGAGGGCGCCAACAGACAGTGGGCCGTAGCTACAAAAGCCTTTATAGGAGATGAAAATGGCCAATTAAAAGCCCTTAAGATTGTTGATCTTGAATGGACCAGTAGCGCTGATGGAAGACCTGTAAAATTTACAGAAAGAGCGGAAAGTGAAAGAGAAATCCCTTGTCAATTAGCCTTATTGGCTATGGGATTCTTACACCCCCAACACGATGGCCTAATTCATCAATTAGGGGTTGAACTTGACGAAAGAGGTAATATTAAAGCAGATGAAAAAGGATTCCAAACCAATATTCAGAAAATCTTTACCGCGGGAGATATGCGCAGAGGACAATCTCTAGTAGTTTGGGCCATCAGTGAAGGAAGAGAAGCTGCCAGAAAAGTAGACGAATACCTGATGGGACAGTCACAATTAGAAACAAAAGACCATAGCTATGTGATAAATAGATAGTAATTTTTTAAAATTAATATTTCAAGCCCGTTTGACGAAAAATCAAACGGGCTTCTTTTTATTCAGATATTTTCTAAGAAAAAAGCACAAAAACAATCATTTATACAAAAAAATAAGTGATTTATTCACATTATATTAAAT
>CAMFKK010000235.1 GCA_945957225.1 uncultured Sphingobacteriia bacterium
GTCGTCGGCAGCGTCAGATGTGTATAAGAGACAGGCGTATTTCCGTAAGCATTTGTACAGAATAAAACCTGATTGCAAGTAAACAATATTTGTTGCGCAGTATGGATAATAATGCCTTGCGGTTTTTTCTCCCAATACACTACTTCCATACCATTTAAAATAGACACACCGGCAGCCTGCACTTTTTGAATGAGTGCGCTTACCAATTTGCCACTATGCAAACTGCCTTCCAAATTATTTTCTATCATGGCATCAAAACCTACCATGCCTTTTTTGGCAATAGAAGTATCCCTTCTTACAAAAGTTTGCTCCTGGTCAGTCAAGTCTTTCAAATGCTCATTTAACCCAGCAATTTTTTCATCCAATTGGTCAAAATGAACATAGTCTTTATTAATGCATTCATAGCCACCACATGGATCAAATTCCATTTGGGCCATGCCAAAATGTTCCTTGATTTTTTCAATACCTAAATAGCGCATTTTCACCACTTCTAAGGCGGTGTCCAAACCCATCTGTTCTATATCATGAATGATTTCTGTAGGGCTTCCAAAGCAAGCAAAACCCGCATTACGGGTAGAAGCACCCAAAGGAATGGTATTCCTTTCAAGGATAGTGATTTTTAGATAGGGGTTCTTCTTCTTAAGTTCATAAGCCGTCCATAAACCCATCAATCCTCCACCCACTAGGATCACGTCCTGGGTAGAATAAAAACTCTCTTTTTCCCAAACCGATAGATTGCTCATAGCACAAAGATAGTTAAATGAAAAAAGGAAGTACCAAGCGATACTTCCTTTTTATTAGAACATTTTTGAATTATACGTTAAATCTAAAATGCATCACGTCTCCGTCTTTGACCAAGTATTCCTTTCCTTCAATGCGTAAACGGCCATTTTCTCTACATGCAGCTTCACTACCATATTTCACAAAGTCTTCATAGGCAATCACTTCTGCTTTGATAAAGCCTTTTTCAAAGTCTGTATGTATTACACCAGCGGCCTGTGGTGCTTTCCATCCCTTGTGAATGGTCCAAGCCCTTACTTCTTGTACGCCAGCAGTAAAATAGGTATCTAGGTTCAGAAGCTTATAAGTAGTTCGAATCAAGCGATTAAGAGCAGGCTCTACCATCTTGTATTCTTCCATAAACATCAGCTTGTCTTCCTCAGCTTCCATTTCTGCAATCTGTGCTTCAATATTGTTGCACATGATAATTAATTCCGCACCTTCCTTGGTAACAGCTTCTTTTAGCATGTCAGAGAATTTATTCCCAGTATGCATGCTGGCTTCGTCTACATTGGCTACATATAAAACAGGCTTGTCTGTAAGTAAGAACAAATCAGCAATGGCATATTTTTCTTCCTTATCTAAACCCAAAGAGTGAATGCTCTTACCTTTTTCCAAATGTTCTTTGCAACGGTTCAAGATATCAAATTCAGCCTTGGCCTTGGTATCGGTACCCACACGGGCCATTTTCTCTACCCTTGACCATTTACGTTCTACTGAATCCAAATCTTTTAACTGTAATTCGGTTTCAATAATTTCTTTATCGCTGATGGGGTTAATAGCGCCTTCTTCTCTTAGAACATTCTCGTCTTCAAAACAACGAATTACGTGAATAATGGCGTCTACTTCCCTAATATTGGCCAAGAATTTATTACCCAAACCTTCTCCCTTACTTGCACCTTTTACCAAACCCGCAATGTCTACAATTTCTAACTGAGTAGGAACGGTTCTATTGGGTTGCACCAATTCAGCCAGTTTGGCCATACGCTCATCTGGTACGTCAACCAAACCCACATTGGGTTCAATGGTACAAAAACGATAATTGCTAGCCTGTGCCTTGGCACTAATACTAACCGCGTTAAATAAGGTTGATTTTCCAACATTGGGTAAACCCACAATTCCTGCTTGTAAAGCCATGTTCAAAATTTTGAGCGGCAAATATAGCCCCATTTACGCTTTCAAAGGGTTAAAAAAGGGCTTTGACTCAATTCTAGAGCACCAATAGCACTTTGGTTCCTAAGATCTTGTACTGTTTGTCTCTATAAACCAGTTGGTAGCGGCCTTTTTGAAGGTAGAGATAATAATAGCCATCTGGCGATGTGGCATAGGTTTGATCCGCTGGAACCAGTAAGCCAACGCGTTTATCGTTGTATTCTTTCTCGTAAAAAGCCTGTACAAAAAACAGGTCTTTGAAAATGGGTTGAACAGCGGTTTCTTTTTTCCATCCATTCATGGTACTAAACATGGGTCTACCATTTTTGAATTTAGTAGGCGGATGGTAGACATAAATATCAAACAAATGGTAATCAAACAGGTCTACAGATTGATTGCCTTTTACTGGTACCATGGCGGATTCAAAATTGAGTTTTGGTGCGTACTGTTGGTACCATAAAGCCCCATAAAGACCATTACTACCCTCGGTCATCCCAGTTTGGTCAATGGTCAATGGATCTACACCTGCAATGATTTTAAAATAAGCAGCCATGGGTATTCTACCATCGCTTCCAGCGCCTTCTTCTAAACTTCCCTGTCCCGCGTGTACCAAGATTTTGGCCTTGGGTTCTTTTTCCAGGATCTGATAAATTTTTTGTGCCTGGGTATAAGCTCTTTGATTCACAGTATGGCTGGCAATGCTGTCTTCATAAGCCACTAAAGTATAGCCCAATTCCAATGCCTTGCGCACCAATTCTCCGGCCAAGGGTTCACAGGTATAATGCCCTAACAACATATTCACCTGTCTTAAAGAAGCGTTGGGGAAGGGGCTAAGGGTTTCCATAGCCAAATACCTAAAACCCTGTTGGTATAAGTCTTCTAGCAAAGAAGCCGTAAAAACCCGATGCTGTGGTTTCTCATGTGCTTCATTGATCATGACCACTTGTTGGTTCCTAGTTTTTTCTACAATATAGCTCTTGGCATCTTTGAAACTGGCACCAGCAAAGGGATTTCCCTGTTTGGCAATGGCTTTTTGCAAAGAATCTGTATAGGGAGAAAACAATTCAATTTTTTCAATTTCTTGTACACCTGCATAGTCACCAATAAATGCCAATGACTGTTTAAGGTCTGCATAATAATCGGCCCTGCCACTGGTTTTAATCAGCCATGGTTCCTGTTTAAAAGACTTGTATAAAGGATAGAGATAATGCAGTTCTTGGTGATGGTAAATGCTCAAGTATTGACTGCTATCTAAAGCCATCCCTTTTTGCCCTTGTACATAGTCTTTGAGGTAATTGTAGTTCTCACTCCATTGGGCTTTTAAAACCAACTGGTTAAGACTCATGAACACCAAGAAGCAAAAGGCTTTGCGCATGCGCGATATTTTTTTGCAAGAATAGCTACTTACATGTTAATAGGAACCCAAGAAAGTAAATAAACACCAGCTTTAACAGTTGCTATTTTGTCTTGGCGTATTGAAGCACAATGTCCCATTCTTCTGGCTTTACTGTTTGAACAGAAAGTCTACCCAAACGAATCAAATCCATATTGGTAAGTCTAGGATCCTGTTTCAATACCTGCAAAGACACAGGTGTTTTTAGTTTTTTATGGGGTTTAAAATCAACTACCAACCAGGCAGGATTATCTGTGGTAGGGTCTTGGTAAGCTTCTTTAACCACTTTGGCAATACCCACAATTTCCATTCCCTCATTGCTATGATACCAAAAAGCCAGGTCACCTTTTTTCATAGCACGCAGGTTATTTCTTGCGCCATAATTACGCACCCCGTCCCACATGGTCAGTCCCTCTTTTTCAAACTGTTCCCAACTATATTTAAAAGGCTCTGATTTGATTAACCAATAGTTCATGCTTAATAAATTCAAAAGTCAAAATTCAAAAGTCAAAATCAAAAGGCAAAAGTAAAAATTAGATAGAAGGAAGTTAATTCAAAAGTAAAAATGAATACAGTATATCTAAGATTAAAATAGAAAGATACTATTTATCAATACCCACTTGCCAATACATCCGCCAAGTGAAGGGTCTGCATATTGAAACCATGGTTTTGTAAACAACCATTGATATGCATGAGACAACTCATATCTGTGCTAATCAAATAATCCGCACCTGTTGCACCTGCATTGGTGATTTTTTGTTCACCCATGGCCACGCTAATGGGCTCAAATTTTACAGCAAATGTGCCCCCAAATCCACAGCAGGTTTCTACGTCATTCATTTCTACCAATTCCAATCCAACAACCTTGCTCAATAACTGTCTAGGACCTTGTTTGATCTTACATTCTCTTAGTGCCGCACAACTATCATGGTAGGTAGCTTTGCCCTCAAATTTAGCGCCTAAATCATCTATCTTAAGTATATCAATCAAGAATTCAGAGAGTTCAAAAATTCTTGTTTTGATTTTTTGGGCCTGTTGTAAGTGGGCAGAATTTTCAAATAGTTTGCTGTATTCATTTCTGACAAAACCTACACAGGATGCAGAGGGGGCAACAATATATTCTGCCCCTTCAAAATCATTTAAAAACTTGGTGCAAACTTCTTTGGATTCACCCCAGAACCCCGCATTGAATGCTGGTTGACCACAACAGGTTTGTTGCGCATTGTAAATAACTTCACAACCTGCTTTCTCCAGTACTTTCACCATATTAAAAGCCACAGTAGGATAGAGTTGGTCTACAAAACAGGGAACAAAGATTTGCACTTTCATAACCGTCAAGGTTTATTTCAATTTTCTATTCAAAGCAATCATCTTAATGGCAGTTACTGCAGCTTCCTCACCCTTGTGTCCGTGCTTGCCACCCACGCGATCCAATGCCTGTTGTTCATTCTCTAGGGTTAATACACCAAAGATGACAGGAACATCTAAACTTAGATTGAGTTGTAATACGCCATCGGTCACCGC
>CAMFKK010000236.1 GCA_945957225.1 uncultured Sphingobacteriia bacterium
GTACCGTTGAAGGGCATAAGGGTCGCTTGATTTTTGGTAAACTAGGTGGTAAGCAGGTTTTGGTGATGGCGGGTCGATTCCATTTTTATGAAGGCTATACCGCCCAACAAGTGGCTTATCCGGTAAGGGTGATGCGGATGCTTGGGGTAGAGACCTTATTGTTATCCAATGCAGCAGGTGGGGTTCAAGACAATATGAAAGTGGGTGACCTCATGATCATCAATGACCATATTAGTTTGTTCACCATAAATCCATTATTGGGTAAGAATGAAGACGCACTAGGAACCAGGTTCCCAGATATGAGCGAGCCTTATAGCAAGGATTTGATTCAAAGGGTGCAAGGCATAGCGGCGGTGCACCAGATTCCCTTAAAACAGGGTGTATATACCGGAGTAACAGGACCAACTTTTGAAACCAGGGCAGAATATAGACTGATTCATGCCTTAGGTGGAGACGCAGTAGGTATGAGTACCGTGCAAGAAACCATTGCCGCCAAGCACTGTGGCATGGACGTATTTGCCATTAGTGTGATTACAGATATTGGCATTAGGGAAGAAGAGAATACCATTACACACGAGGAGGTTTTGCAGGCAGCCAAAGACGCAGAACCCAAATTAACATTATTGTTTACTGAATTGGTGGCAAGTTTGTAAAACAATTAGGGCTGATGCAATTAAAGAATTGGTATAGGTTATTGGTTACTTGTTTGCTTATGGCAATCATGACTGGCCCCTTGATGGCCCAACCCAACCGAACCATCAATGCCAATTCTTTGAATAGGTCTAGTACCAATACGGACCAATATAGTTTTGATAGTCAGGGCAGGGCCATTAAAAAAGATTCCAAGAACGATAGCTTACAACATAGGGACAAATACGCAGATTCTATTACCATTTACTACCGTTATTATGATAGTACCAGGAATAGGATTTTGGATTCCTCTGTAAGTGATTTTTACAATCGATATCCGCTGGCGGCCAATTACCATACCCTTGGAAATTATGGCGGAGCAGCCCAGTCCTATTTTTTTAACCCCGTGCTCAAAGCCGGATGGGACCCGGGTTTGCACCAGTATGATCCCTACAAATTTACACTGGAGAATACCCGTTTTTTTTCTACCACCAGACCCTATACAGAACTTACTTATTTATTGGGTTCCAAGGCAGAACAGTTGATCAATGTCTTGCTCACACAAAATAAGAAAAGCAATTTCAACTATAGTTTTGAATATCGGTTTTCATCGGCCCCCGGCTATTTAAAAACCCAGAATAATTCGCATAATAATTTTAGGATTACCATGCACTATCAGGGTAGGGGAAAACAGTACGAAGCATTTTTTATTTTTCTGTCAAATAAAGTAGCAGCTTCTGAAAATGGGGGATTACAGGATCCTAAAAAATTAGATAGTCTGGCTTTGAATGATCCCTATGAATTAGAAACCAGGCTTGGTAGGGCAGGTGCTGCAAGTAGGAATCCCTTTAATACCACAGTTAACACAGGAAATACCTATAAAGAATCCAGTTTTTTATTGAGACACCATTATGACCTAGGTAAAAAAGACTCTACAGTTACCGATAGTATCACCTACCATATTTTCTATCCAAGATTTAGAATAGAACATACTTTCCGGTATGCCAGTAACCAATATGGATTTAGTGATAATGCGGTAGATACAGCCAAATATAGAAAGTATCTGGGGGTGAGCTTTGCCAATAGCGTTAATGGTTTAAGTTTTGCAGACAAATGGAAAGAGATGCATAATGAATTTGCACTCTATTCTTTTCCAGACAAAAACAACCAGAGTCAGTTTTTAAAATTGGGGATTGCTTTGCAAAACCTTACCGGTGTATTTGATACCAATGCCGTATCCCATAGCTTTTACAATGTGAGTGCATTGGGGGAATATAGAAACCGCACCAGAAACCAGAAATGGGATTTAGAAGCCAATGGACAATTATGGATCAATGGTCTCAATGCGGGAGACTATAGTGCTTATGTGAGTATGAAAAGAGAACTGGGGCGCAAATTGGGATACCTGAATCTTGGGTTTCAAAATGTGAACCGCTCACCTAGTTTTAACCTCAATAATTTGAGTAGCTATTATCCGCTCAATACGCCCACCGGTTTTAACAAAGAAAACTACCTGCGCTTTTTTGTACACTATGGCAATCCTAAAATTGGTTGGAACCTGCATGGGGAATATTTTGCCGTGAGCAATTATATTTATTACGATGACTTTTTTGCTGCCAAACAAGAAGCTACTTTATTCAATGTATTGCACCTAAGTGCTGATAAAAAATTCAAACTGGCCCGACACTGGAATTGGTATACAGAAATTCATGTACAACAAACCACAGGTGGACCACCCGTAAATATTCCTTTCTTTTATACCCGCAATAGAATTGCGTTTGAGGGTAATTTCTTTACCAATTTGTTTATCAGCACCGGTTTTGAGATCAAATACCATAGTGCTTACAAAGCCGATAATTATTCCCCACTCATGGGACAGTTTTTCTATCAGAACAGTTATACGGTGAATAATAGACCGGAACTAGCAGCTTATTTGAATTTTAGGATCAAGAGTTTTAAGTCTTTTATTAGATTAGAAAACCTCAATACCATTAACCCCTCCAATGGATTTGCCTTTGACAAACGCAATTTTTTTGCGGAAAACTATGCTGCATCCGGCATTTGGCTAAGATTTGGGGTTTGGTGGAACTTTGTTAATTAGTTTTTAACAATCCTTTAATCTTTTTTTAAGAGTAGTGTTTTTTATTTATATTGGGCTGCATTTATAGACCAAGACCCCCAATGATTGATGAACGCGCCCCTACATAGGTATTACCATGCGCATGCCTGCGCCTTGGTGCTGTTCCTGTTATTTTCCCTAACAAGTAGCGCACAAATGATCCAGGGTAAAGTGGTCAATAGCTTTACCAAGGAACCCGTGTCATTTGCCTCTGTTTATTGGAAGCTGGCCAATCAAGGTTGCATCACGGATAGTATGGGTTCCTTTCAACTCAAAGCTTCTCCCTTTGCTATTGATACCATTGTAGTCAATTATGTGGGTTTTGAAAAAATGTTGCAACCCTATACTGCCCAAAAAAAACCAACTCCTATTACCCTGTTTTTGAGTGAAACCAAAATGAGTGAAGGGGCAACGGTAAAAACCAAATTCAACAAGGGACTGCGGTGGTGGAGGGCCATTGTAGCAAATAAACCCAAGAACAATCCTTATCAGTTTGACAACTATGCCTATGAGTTGTACAATAAAATGGAATTTGACCTGACCAATTTTAATAAGAAAAGTTTAGAAGACAAGAAGGCACTCAAGCCATTTGGATTCATCTTAAACAATATTGATAGCATTAGTGATGCCAAACCCTTTTTGCCGGTCTATATAACAGAGGCTTTGAGTGAATTCCAGTACAGCAATAATCCCTACAAAATAAGAGAGACCATTAAAGCCGTACAAACCTCAGGGATCAAGAATGAGACCGTGATGCAGTTTATAGGAGGTGTAACGCAGAAGATCAATAGCTATGGCAATTATATGACCCTGTTTGGAAAGGAATTTATCAGCCCGCTAAGCGATTTTGCCGACCGTTATTACAATTTTAAAGGAGCCGATACACAGACCATTCACCAACAGAAATACTTTCACTTATTTTTTACCCCAAAGACAGAAGGCAGCAATACTTTTTCTGGCGATTGTTGGATTCATGGCAAGACCTGGGCCATTCAAAAAATCAACCTTACGGCATCGGCTACCGCCGATATTAATTTTGTAAACCGCTTGAGTGTGGTACAAGAATTTAGCAAGACCAGTGATAGTGCTTGGATGTTTTATAAGGACAAAGTGGTGGTAGACATGTCTCCCTTTGGAAAGGGAAAATTTAGTTTTATAGGAAGAAGAACCAGCACTTATAAAAACATTCAGATCAACCAAGCAAGTACCCTGGCAGCTTTGGCAAAGAGTGCTAAGTTAACAACCGTGATCATTTCTGATTCGGCCAAAATGCAGTCCAAGAATTATTGGATGGGGATGCGGCATGAAGGGCTATCTACCAATGAATTAAATGTGTATCAGATGATTGATACCTTAAAACAGATGCCCGCTTTTCAGTCTATGAAAAACAAAGTGGAATTTATTTTGGACGGACATAAGAAATATGGGGCAATTGAAATTGGTCCTTGGTACAAATGGGTCAGCTCTAACCAACACGAGGGTTTGCGTTTGCGTTTTGACCTTGGTACAACGGAGAAATTTAGCAAGCAATTAAGACTCTATGGCTATGCGGCTTATGGATTCAAAGACGGTCTTTGGAAGGGCAAGGGCGGCTTTAATTACAAACTGCCCAATAAGTCAGGTCTTTCTTTTGGCGCTAGCTATACAGACGATTTGGACAATGGACGCATTAGGTTTATAGACGATGAAAATATTACGGTAGACAATATGTTTAACCGTCTCTTGCGTAGAAAGGGGTTGGTGCAAAAATTCTTGGGCATGCAAGAATTGAGGACTTCTGTGAACAAAGACTTTGGCAATAATATGGCTGTGAAGTTTCAATTCAAACATAGCCAATTTGAAACCTTTAATCCACTGCCACATAGCCGCATGTTTTCATATAGAGACATGCATGTTATTAATTCAGAAATTGGCATCAAATATAGATTTGCACCGGGAGAAAAAGTAATTGAAGGTGCTAGAAGAGACTTTAAATTAAAAACCCATTTGCCGGTTATTGAATTGGAATTGGCAGCAGGAATTCCTAATCTCTGTCTCTTATACACATCTGACGCTGCCGACGACTAGTCGAGTGTAGAT
>CAMFKK010000237.1 GCA_945957225.1 uncultured Sphingobacteriia bacterium
TTTCTTATACTGATGGAAAATATAAAAGCTTTACCAATGCACCATTGCCTTTGGAAGAAACTGGAACAACGGTGAATGGCGTACAGGTTGCCTTCAAAGATATTTCTGGGGGTGAACTGCCTGGGATTTCTAAATGGGCTGGCTCATTAGGTGGAGAGTATAATTTCCCCGCCGTTTTTTTTGGAAAAGCATCTAAATTCTTTGTAGCGTCTGAAGTCTATTATAGGTCTTCTTATTCTTCCAGTCCTTCACCTTCTGCTTATTTGAATATTGATGGATACGCCATTGTCAATGCCAGATTGGGTTATAGGGTTACCAATGGGCTCTCCTTTTTTGCCTGGGGAAGAAATATCTTGGACAAAGACTATTATGAACAATTATTACCTGCTGGGGGCAATGCAGGGCATTATGCAGGAGTCTTGGGAGATCCAAGAACCTATGGCGTTACCTTGAGATATGGACTATAATAGGGGGTAAATAAATAAGTCTACTAAAATTGTAGGATTAAAAGATTTTGTCTTAGTTTTGCATTATTCAAAAAGCCAAGAAAGCAACTACCGTTGATTCCATCTTCTGAAATAGATACGCAAGCAATCGAAAATGAAAATAAGGGAAAAGCCATTCCGGGGGGAAACAGGCTTTTCCCTGTTTTCTTAAAACTGGAATCATTAGAAGTCTTGGTGGTTGGTGCTGGCCATATTGGATTGGAAAAATTACAGGCCTTATTAAAAAATGCACCTGCTGCTAACATCAGGGTGGTGGCATTGCAAGTGGATGCAGCCATCTGGGAGCTCCAAACCCAATATCCAGGCTTAACTGTTTTTGAAAAAGCCTATCATCGTTCAGACCTGAATGCTGCCGAATTGGTAGTGGTGGCAGTAAATGATATTGCATTAAGCCAAATTATCCGGGATGATGCAAAAGCGGCAGGGCTCTTGGTCAATGTTGCGGATAAGCCGGAACTCTGCGATTTTTATTTGGGCTCCATTGTAACCAAGGGTAACCTGAAAATTGCCATTTCTACCAATGGTAAATCGCCCACCATTGCCAAAAGACTTAAGGAATTATTGCAGGAATCATTGCCCAATGAATTGGATGAATTATTGGACAATATGTCTGCCTTGAGAAAAACCTTGAACGGTGATTTTAGTTCAAAAGTGAAACAGCTGAATGAATTAACAAAGGGATTGGTAGATAATGAAGGAGAAGATATAACTATCAGTGAACAAAAATGGAAAAATATAGCTTCCAGATTTGTCTTTGCCTTTTTCTTCATGTTTGTGGGTTATTTCATTCTTACTTATATTCCTTTTAACGATATACTAAAAGGCGTTAGGGCCATTCCAACTTTTGTAGACAATAGTTTTTACTGGATGATTTTTGCTGGATTTTTGGCCCAATTGGTGGATGGTGCATTGGGAATGGGATATGGTGTTACCTGCACTACCATCTTGCTATCATTGGGCGTTAATCTACCCGCAATTAGTGGGAGTATACATACTGCTGAAATGTTTTCCAGTGGTGCATCCGGTTATAGCCATTACCGTTTTGGAAACGTCAATAAAAAACTATTCAAAGTCTTACTGATTCCAGGTATTCTTGGAGCTGTGGCAGGTGCTTATTTACTATCTGTTTTGGGCAATGAATACGCCAATTATATCAGACCCATCTTAGCTGCTTATACCCTTCTCTTGGGACTACGCATTATTTATGCGGCATTCAAGAAAAACAAAAAACCACAAAAAGTTAAGAATGCAGGATGGTTGGCTGGAGCTGGAGGATTTTTGGATTCATTTGGCGGTGGTGGTTGGGGACCCTTGGTAACCAGTACCCTGATAGCAAAAGGAAGAACACCCCGATTTGTGATTGGCACCGTAAGCATTACAGAATTTTTTGTAACCCTAGCCAGTGCACTTACTTTTTTCTCCATGTTGGGAATCAGTCATTGGCAAATTATTGCCGGGTTGATTATTGGCGGAATGGTGGCAGCACCACTAGCTGCTAGGTTATCTGGTAGGTTGCCCGTTAAAACCATGTTTATCGCCGTAGGCTCTTTGGTGATTTTCTGGAGTTTGCGCATTTTGCTCAAGGCCCTGAGTGGATTATAGTTTTCGATTAATTTACAGGCAGCTACAGGATGGCTATTCTATATGAATGGTTAGTTTGCAAATCTGTCCAAAATGGACAGGATAAAACTGATTGCATGTCTTTAAAGCCATTCCTTTTATGCATTGCCCTTGTTGGTAGCTATGCCCATATTTTTGCCTCAAGTACTGATCAAAAACAAAGCACATTTAACAGAAAGGGCAATACCATTTCTTTTGAAACCAAGTATGGGAAATACCAGATAGAAGCTTGTAAAGAAGACCTCTTTAGATTCAGGTATAGAAAAGAGGGGAATTTTGAAAGTCCAGAATCTTGGATGGTTATCAACTACCAATGGAGCCCAGTGAACATGACAGTGGCGGAAACCGGTACGTCCATTCAAATCAAAACATCCAAACTTCAGGTTCAGATTAATAAGCAGCCTTTTCAAATTAAAGTTTTGGATCTGTCAGGAAAACTGCTTAGTGCAGATGCAGGTTCTATGAATCAACCTGCCATTCAAATCAAGGCCGACACGCTAAGCATGCAGAAAGTTTTGCAAGCAGGGGAGCATGTATTTGGTTTTGGGGAAAGGATGGATTTTTTGGATCAAAGAGCCAAGCAATTACAACTCAATGTGGGTAGGGGCAAGGGCTTGCCACATATCATTGGAGCCTATAATATTTTGGAAGCCAATTATTCACCCATTCCCTTTTTCATGAGTACCATGGGTTACGGCATTTTTTTGCATAGTGCTGCTGCCAGTAAATGGGATATGGGTGCAAGCAATCCCAATGCATATACGGTTAAAGCAGTTGGTGAAGAGTTGGATTATTATTTTATGTATGGACCCAATTTTCCGCATTTATTGGACCTCTATACCAGCATCACGGGCAAGTCTCCCATGATGCCTGATTTTGCCTTGGGTTTGCAAGTGGGAACCTATGCTGGAGGAACCTGGGGCTATGAACAGATGAGTTCCGATGCCTATGTAATAGCTCTGGCCAAGAAGTTGAGAGAAATGGGCATTCCAGTAGATATTTTGCATATTGATTCTATCTGGCGCATTTTTGGAAAGATTGGGGGCAAGGGTGCTACCTCTTTTGAATGGAGAGAAACATTCAAAAATCCCAAAGCCATGTTTGACAGTTTGTATGCCATGAATTTTAAAATGGTGGGTATGCATGTTAGGCCAAGGTTTGACAACGGGAATCAATTACAATTATTGGATACAGCTAGAGCGTTGGGTTATACTTATCCCGAGAACGGGCAGCCCGGAGAATTTGTCAATTTCTTTGATACGGCATCTGTGAATTGGTGGTGGAAGCATGGAGTAAAACGCATTGCAGATCTGGGTGCCAAATTTTTGAAAACTGATGAGGGTAGTGCATTTGGTGCATTGGCCAATGAATCTGATAAGGTTGGTCCAACAGGAAAAGAAGTGACCAGATTACACAATCTATTCCCCATTGCTTATGCCAAAGCCGCTTACGAGCAGTTCCAGCAACACAATGGCATTAGGGGCATGAACTTAACCAGAGAAGGGTATGCAGGTATACAACGTTATCCCTATTTGTTTGCAGGAGACTGGCCAAGTGAATGGCAATATTTTGCTCCAGTGATTAAAGCAGGTTTGAATATTGGCATTTCTGGCGTTAGCAATTGGGCCCATTGTATGGGTGGATTTGAACACGTGGCAGATCCAGAATTATATGTGCGATGGACCCAGTTTGGGATGTTGAGCCCCGTGGCGCATTTGTTTGGGATGGACCATCCCACTTATAAAGAACCTTGGAATTATGGACCAGAAGCATTGTCCATATTCAAGAAATTTGATTCACTCAGGTATCGCTTATTCCCTTATCTCTATCAGGCATCTTATCAAGCCCATACAACAGGGATGCCCATGATGCGCGCCTTGGTATTGCAATATCAGGATGATGAAAATGTTTATGGCATTGCCGATCAGTATTTATTAGGAAATGATTTACTTGTTTGTCCTGTAACTGTTAAAGGTTCTGTAACCAGGTCTGTTTATTTGCCCAAGGGCGATTGGTATGACTTTTGGACCGGGAAATTATACAAGGGTCAGCAATATGTTCATGTATTAACCCCATTAGATCAGTTGCCGCTGTTTGTGAGGGCAGGGGCCATCATTCCCATGCAAGCTGGTATTAAATTTTTTGGTGAGAAACCGGTAGACAAGCTGCATTTGCAAATTTATCCAGGCAATGGAAGCGGGCATTTATTGTATCAGGATGATGGATTGAGTTTAGATTACTTAAAAGGAAAATCAAGTAAGACAGATTATTCCATTGAAGTGGATCAACAGCAAGCCAAGATTCAAATCAACCAAGTCAGCCATGATTTTGCAGTAAAACCCTTTCAATATTTGGCAACCCTTCACCAAGCAGGAGTTCCCAAATCTGTATGGGTGAATGGGAAAAAAATACCGGAACAGAAAATAAATGGAATGCCTGCAGTTGCTGGCTGGAGCTATGATCCAAACCTTGCAGAATTGCAGCTTCATACCGGACTTAGCAACCAAGAAAACCGGGTTCAAATTCAGGTACAATACTAATTGCCATCGGGTTTTTGTACAGACATGCGGGTACTCAAGGGCCAATAAAACTGATGGGGCAAATCTGGTTTTGCGGGGTTAAAATTAGGAAGCCCGGGTAATAAGTGTTTGGCCAAAGGATGGTCTTGATCTTTTAGTGACTGTAC
>CAMFKK010000238.1 GCA_945957225.1 uncultured Sphingobacteriia bacterium
AATCAGAACCATGTGAACAATGTGATCTATTTGCAGTTTATGCAAGACATTGCTATTGAACACTGGAGCAGTGTGGTGCCTGCGGCAATGGAAGAAGAGATAGTATGGGTAGTCAAGCGTCATGAAGTAGATTATCATGCCCCTGCTTTATTAGGCGATGAATTATTGGTCAAAACTTATACCGGTGCCCTGTCTACAGTTTCTTGGGACAGACACTGTGAAATTATTCGCTTGCGCGATGGTAAAAAGATCATCAGTTCCAAAAGTGCCTGGGTTTGTTTAGACAGAAAAACCGGCCGCCCCCGCCGCATAGACGATGCCATTAAAGCAGTCTTTGATTAAATCCTTCTTACTACTTATTCAGGTTTGAATTAGCATTAGTGCCATTGCTTAACTTAGCAAGATGCAGCCCCAACGCTATATTGCCCATATGGATCTGGATAGCTTCTTTGTAAGCGTGGAAGTCTTAAATGACCCATCGCTCAAGGGCAAACCCGTGATTGTTGGCGGGTCTAGAGATAGGGGCGTAGTAACCACTTGTAGTTATGAGGCGCGTAAGTTTGGGGTGCGTTCGGCCATGCCCATGAAGAAAGCCATGCAACTCTGTCCGCATGCTTTATTGGTGCGAGGTACCCGTGGAGAATATAGCCGCTATTCCAGAATGGTTACAGAAATTATTGCGGCCAAAGCACCGCTGTTTGAAAAAGCATCCATTGATGAATTTTATATTGACCTCACGGGAATGGATAAATTTTTTAATCCCTTTCAATGGACCATTGACCTGCGCAATGAGATTATTGAAAAAACAGGTCTACCCATTTCATTTGGACTAGCATCCAATAAAATGGTGGCCAAGATTGCTACCGATGAAGCAAAGCCCAATGGCTATTTATTTGTAGAGCCTGGCATGGAACAACAATTTCTAGCGCCACTACCCGTGAACAAATTTTCTGGTGTGGGAGATGCTACTCATGAGGTCTTAAAAGAGATGGGCATTTTTACTATTCAACAACTTAGTGAAACTGATCCGGCTATTTTAGAAAAACGGATGGGCAAATACGGAGCAGACCTACACCGCAAGTCTTTTGGTATTCATCATGGTGAAGTACATCCTTATCATGAAGCAAAATCTATTAGCACGGAAAATACTTTTGAAGAGAATAAAATTGATTTAGAGTTTCTATTAGCTGAACTAGTGCGCATGACCGAGAAAGTGGCGTATGAACTGCGTCAAGACGAGAAACTAACTGGTTGTATTGCAGTAAAAATTCGCTACCCAGATTTTGAAACAACCTCTAAGCAAACCACCATTGACTATACTTTCAGGGATGATGAATTAATTCCTGTGGCCATTGACCTCTTTCACAAACTCTATAGAAATGGGCAGCCCGTAAGATTATTGGGTGTGCGTTTGAGTGAGCTCACCAACCATGCTATTCAAGGCAGTTTATTTGACGATGCGGAGAAAAAGAACAACCTCTACAAAGCCATCGACTCTGTCAAAAATCAATTTGGCAAGGGCTTGTTGCAAAAAGCTAGGACGGTAAAAAAATAATTTTTCTATTAGTCTACTTTTTTGGTAGGAAATACATAGTTTTGTGTTTCAAAATCAATCAACATGAGTTTACGTTTAGGAGACCTTGCTCCCAATTTTCAAGCAGAAACCAGTTTAGGACCCATTGATTTTTACGAGTATTTAGGAGATGGATGGGGGATTTTATTTTCGCACCCCGCCGATTTTACACCAGTTTGTACCACCGAATTGGGAAAAACAGCAGGCTTGCAAGAAGAGTTTGCTAAACGCCATGTAAAAGTCTTGGCCTTAAGTGTAGACAGTGTAGAAAGTCATAAAACTTGGATCAATGATATCAATGAAACACAGCATGTAACCGTTGGATTCCCCATCATTGCTGATAAAGACAAGTCCATAGCCAATGCATATGACATGATCCATCCCAATGCATCGGAAACTTTTACCGTTCGTTCTTTGTTCATCATTGGTCCAAATAAGAAAGTGAAATTATTTATCACTTATCCTGCTTCTACCGGAAGAAATTTTGTAGAGGTATTGCGCGTGATTGATTCTCTACAATTAACTGCTAATTATAGTGTTGCTACCCCTGCAGACTGGAAAGAAGGTGAAGACGTAATTGTAGTACCTGCTGTAAAAACAGAAGACGCTATTGCCAAATTTCCAAAAGGTGTTAAAGTAGTCAAGCCTTACTTGCGTTACACACCACAACCCAACAAATAAGTTTTTCGTATAAGAGTTTCGTACTTGTATCCGGCTCCGATTTCTATCGGGGCCTTTTTTATCCTTTCCATTTACGCAGTTGTTGTAACACCGCGCGTAAGTCTTTTGGAACTTCGGCTTCTAGCAAAAAGTCCTGACCATCAAAATTAAATTGGAGGCGATGTGAATGCAGGGCCAATCTGTTGAGGATGGGTCTTTCTTCATCGGCTGCTTTGGCCAGTTTGAAATTTCTTTTTAAAGCAGACAACAAAACAGGTTTTCCATCGCCATAGAGTTCATCGCAAACAATGCTATGACCAATATGGTGCATGTGCACGCGAATCTGATGGGTACGCCCTGTATGAATTTGAAACTGTACCCAAGAAAAAGAGCGAAAAGATTCCAACACTTCATAATCTGTAATGGAGACCTTGCCCTTGGCATGGGTCATCATCTTGGTAGTCTTACCAGGATGTTCCATAATAGGAGCGTCAATGGTTCCGGCAGGTGTCATCATATTACCATAGACCAAACCCAAGTAGAATTTCTCCATCTCTCTTCCTTCAAACAAGGCTGAAAGTTCTTTATGGCTTTCTTCTGTTTTGGCAAAGACAATGATTCCACTGGTGTCGCGGTCCAAACGGTGTACGGTATAGATGTCACCAAAACGCTGACGCAGCAGGTCTTTTAAAGAAATCTCCTGACCCATCCGGTCAGGAATACTCAACAAGCCAGATGGTTTGTTGATGGCAATCAATGCCTCGTTTTCAAAAATAATATCTAGATGCATGGAATTATTCTGGTAAGTCTGTTTGCGCAATCTTGGATTTGCGAATAAAGGATTTGTTCATGAATTTCAGCAGTCTTACTTCTTTCTCTGCCAAAAAACGAAACTTACCACGCTCCACATTTTTCTTGGTCAGGTTGGCAAACATCACGCGGTCCAAACCTCTAACGTCATACCCCAAGTGTTCAAAAATGCGTCGCACAATGCGGTTTCTGCCAGAGTGAATTTCAATGCCAACAACGGTCTTGTCTTTAGGATCGGCGTAAGCCAAAGAATCCGCTACCACAAAACCATCTTCCAAAGTAATCCCCGCTAAAATGGCTTCCATGTCTTTTTTAGCAACGGGTTTATCCAGCGTCACTTCATAGACTTTCTTCACTTCATAAGAAGGGTGGGTCAGTTTTTGCGCTAGTTCACCATCATTGGTCAATAGCAAAACCCCGGTGGTATTTCTATCCAGTCTTCCAACAGGATACACGCGTTCTGTAGTGGCAGACTTGACAATATCCATCACGGTTTTTCTACCCTGTGGGTCAGAAGCCGTGGTGATAAAATCCTTGGGTTTGTTGAGCAGTATGTAAACAGAATTCTTTTGTAGGTAGACTTCCTTGCCCTTCACAATCACTTTGTCACGGCCCGATACTTTATAACCTGGTTCAAAAACCTTGTCACCATTCACGGTTACCTTTCCTTCCTTCACCAGTTCAGCGGCTTCTCTTCTTCCACAAACGCCAGAGTGCGCAATGAACTTGTTCAAAGGCATCATGGTGGTTGGATCATTGCTGTCAATGCTTTCGCTATCGCGATTGCTTTTGGCTGCAGGTCTTCCGTTAAAACCGGGTTTGCCACCATCGCTGGTAGGAGCAGCTCCTCTTCCGGCAGCACGAATGGCTTTGGGAGGTCTGGCACCCGCTCTTTTAGAACGTGGCGCTTCTTGGTCAGGTTCAGCAGCATCATCACCCTTTTTATTGGGGGTTGGTCTAACGGGCTTGCCTATATTTTTGGTATTCTCCTTACGCTGATGGTATTCCTCCTTGCTAGCGCCTGGAGCCCTTTTTGGGAAACGAGGATTCTCTTTTTTGGGTTCTTCACTAATAATGCCCAATTTGGCATTTTTCTTTTTCAGTCTCATGGCTTCACCGGCTGCGCGGGCTTCTGCCTTGATTTTCTTTTTTGCCTGACGGTATTCTTCCTTTACGGCACTACCTTTTTTCTTGCCAAACTTGTCAAAGTTGTCTGTACGTTTTTGCATGTTATCTGTTTTGCTGTTTTTCAACAGGAACTGCAAAGGTAGGCTTTAAAAAATAAACCCCTTTTTATACCTTAAAATCTACTATTTGTATCTTTTAATGTTTGTAGTACTTGAAAGGGGGGCAGCAAGGGTTTATATTGACATTATTCGACTAGTTAATATTAATTAATCCCATTGAGATTAGTAACAAAACTGCTTCGGTTCTTGTTTTAGAACCGGTCTTTTCAAAAATTCTAACACGAATATTTTCTATTGTGTTAGGTGATATATTTAAATCAGAAGCGATTTCTTTATATGCTTTGTCGGTACTCATAAGTTTAGCTACTTCTAACTCTCTTTTAGACAAATCTAAAGTTGCATATTCTTTAAATTTATTATTGAATCCCCAATTTGGTTCATCTGGAAAAAGAGATTCAAAACAAAACTTTCCAGAATATATTTGAAGAATAGCATATTCCAATTCTTTTGGTTTACATCC
Organism: uncultured Sphingobacteriia bacterium; assembly: GCA_945957225.1. Classification (GTDB taxonomy): domain Bacteria; phylum Bacteroidota; class Bacteroidia; order Chitinophagales; family Chitinophagaceae; genus Sediminibacterium. The sequence goes on from CAMFKK010000238.1 coordinate 4,751, forward strand.
CTTGCTTAAAAAGCCTTTTGCCCCATACTTTATTAAGGTGGCAATAGTTTTTAAA
>CAMFKK010000239.1 GCA_945957225.1 uncultured Sphingobacteriia bacterium
GTATCAGGTAATGAAACATCAAGTCTGCAGCTTCATTTAGAAACAATGCTTCATTATTATCCTTGGCTTCAATTACCAATTCTACAGCTTCCTCTCCTACTTTCTGCGCCATTTTGTTCATACCCTTGGCAAATAGTCTTGCTACATATGACTCTTCTATAGATGCTTTTTTACGCAGGGCAATGATATCTTCTAGATAATTTAAAAAATTACTATTATGGTTTTTTTCCATCCAACAAGTATCGGCTCCCGTATGACAAACAGGTCCTTTGGGATGGGCTTTGATAAGCAAGGTATCATTGTCACAATCAACAGCTATGGACTTTAGTTCCAGAAAATTGCCAGATTCTTCCCCCTTGGTCCAGAGTCTTTGTTTGCTTCTACTAAAAAATGTAACCCTACCCAATTCCTCCGTTTTAAGCAAGGCCGCTTCATTCATAAAACCCATCATCAATACCTTATCTGTATCATAGTCCTGCACAATAGCAGGAACCAAACCGTCAGCATATTTTGAATAATCTATTTTCATATTCCTAGTTATAATCTGATCTCAATTCCTTTTTCTTTTAAATATTTTTTCAAATCAGGAATGCCAATTTCCTTAAAATGAAAAATACTAGCTGCTAGTGCCGCGTCTGCTTTGGCCATTTCAAATACTTCTTCAAAATGTGACATAGTTCCACCACCACCAGATGCAATAATGGGAACTGGTAAATCCTTCACCAATTGCCCTGTAATATCTATAGCAAATCCTTGTTTGGTTCCATCGTGATTCATGGAAGTCAATAGAATTTCCCCAGCCCCCAAATCTACGGCTTGTTTTGCCCAATCCCTACATTTGGTATTGGTTTTAACACGTCCCCCATTGAGATAAATATACCATTCTCCGTCTTCCTCTAATTTGGTATCAATGGCCAATACCACACATTGACTGCCAAATTCCCTGGCCAATTCATGAATCAATTCTGGTCTTTTAAAGGCCGATGTATTGACGGAAATCTTGTCTGCCCCATTTTGTAAGAGTATATTAACGTCCTCCACACTACTAATGCCACCTCCAACTGTAAAGGGAATATTAATATGGTGAGAAATCCTGTTTACCAGTTCACTAAGGGTTTTCCGCTTTTCATTGGTGGCTGTAATGTCTAAGAAGACCAATTCATCGGCGCCTTGACTGGCATAAAATGCGCCTAATTCCACTGGATCACCAGCATCCCTAATATTTTCAAAATTTACCCCTTTAACCGTTCTCCCATCACGAATATCCAAACAGGGTATGATTCTTTTTGCTAGCATGGTTTAAAAATTGGCTTAGAGACTATTTTTCAATTCTGAAAGGGAGATTCTACCCTCATATATGGCTTTTCCAACAATGGCACCGGAACAGCCAATGGTTTTAAGTGCATAAAGGTCTTCCATGGAACTTACCCCACCACTGGCTATAAAATAGGCCTCTGGATAAGTTGCTAAAATCTCTTGGTATAATGCTAAAGACGGGCCTTCTAGTTTACCATCCTTACTTACATCGGTACAAAAAACTTGTTGAACTCCTTTGCCAAGATAATCGCCTAGAAAGTCAATAATGGTTAACTCAGTGGTTTCTAACCATCCTGCCACGGCAATTTTCCGGTCTTTTACATCTGCGCCAAGCAAAAATTTATCAGCCCCATAAGCTGATAACCATGCTTCAAAAACTTCCGGCGATTTTACAGCCAAACTACCAATGGTAGCATAAGCGGCACCAGATTCAAAGACAATGGACAAATCTTTATCCTGCTTTATTCCACCTCCAAAATCAATGTTTAAACTGGTATTGGCAGCAATGGTTTGCAAAACTTTCCAGTTTTGTACAGTGCCAGCTTTGGCACCATCAAGGTCTACTAAATGAAGTCTTTTAATCCCTGCTGCTTCAAAAGCTTTGGCAACTTCTAAGGGGTTTTCATTGTAAATGGTTTTTTGTGCATAATCACCTTGGGTGAGTCTAACACATTTACCGTCTATGATATCTATTGCAGGTATTATTTCCATGTTACTAATCTATAATGCTATAAAATTTCTAAGAATTTGCTCCCCTACTGTGGCTGACTTTTCAGGGTGAAATTGTACCCCATAAAAATTGTTTTTATGCAAAGCAGAACTATATGGCAAAACATAATCTGTAGTGGCAATACTATGCTTGCCAAGGGATGCGTAATACCCGTGCACAAAATAACAGTAACTATTTTCAGCAACTTCTTTAAACAAATCGGTCTTAAGTGAATGAATATTGTTCCAACCCATCTGTGGAACTTTAAGATGCATTTGATGATCAGCTGAGGGTTGAAACCGTTTTACTTTCTCATCAAAAATACCCAAGCAATCCGTATTATTCTCTTCACTATGGGTACACATCAATTGCATTCCCAGACAAATACCCAAAACCGGTTGCTCCAATTTTTTGATCAGATGGTCTAAGCCCCTTTCACGCAAATATTGCATGGCTGTACTAGCTTCTCCCACACCTGGAAAAATTACTTTATCTGCAGTTTTAATCAGTGCATGATCATCTGTTACCAGTGCTTCCAAACCAATTCTTTCCAACGCATAAAGCACGGATTGAATATTACCTGCATTGTATTTAACAATCACCAATTTCATCTACTTGTATTATTGAACCGTTGCCAAAAATTGTTTCACAGTAGCTTTTAAATCAGATGTTCCTTCCAAAGCCTGAATAAATGCCGTACCAATGATAGCGCCATTGGCGTGTTTACAGGCCGATTGAAAAGTAGGCCTATCCTTGATGCCAAATCCAACCAAAACTGGATTTTTCAAGGACATAGAAGCTAGTCTTTGTAAATAAGTTTCTACTGCATCAAAATCTTTGTCCTTTCCAGTTGTGGCAGAAGAACTAACTGCGTATAAAAACCCAGTGCTCAACTCATCCAATTTGCGCACCCTTTCTTCTGAGGTTTCGGGTGTAACCAAAAAGATAAAATCTAACCCATTTGCTTTGATGATAGCCCCATATTCCGTTTCAAATTCGTACTCTGGCAAATCAGGTAGAATGAGCCCATCAACACCAACAGATGCAGCTTCTTTACAGAACTTTTCAAACCCATATTGCAAAACTGGATTCATATAACCCATTAAGATTAGGGGAATATTTGAAACCTGTCTAAGTGTTTTGAGTTGCTCAAATAAAACGGCAATGGTCATGCCATTGGCAAGGGCAATATTGCCACTTTGCTGTATCACGGGACCATCTGCCAAGGGATCACTATAAGGCATTCCTAATTCAATAATGTCTACGCCGTTTTCTGTTAATGCCGCAATCATGTCAATGGTACTATTCAAATGGGGATATCCCGCAGTACAATAGACATTCAATATATTTTTTTGCTTTGATGCAAATAGATTTGCTAACCTGCTCATATAATTTGTTTCTAAGTCAATGATGACGCTTGTGCATCTAATTCATGAATATAAGTGGCTAAATCCTTATCGCCCCTGCCACTCAAACAAAGCACTACCCGGTCAGAAGGTTGTAGGTTCATCCTACCCAGTACCGCAAAAGCATGAGAAGTTTCCAATGCTGGTATAATCCCCTCTGTTTTACTTACATGAAAAGCAGCATCTAATGCTTCTTGGTCTGTTGCACTTAAAAAAGTCCCCCTGCCTGAATCAAACAAATTGGCGTGCAAAGGCCCTACACCAGGATAATCCAAACCTGCAGAAATACTATGAGGTTCTACTACTTGCCCGTCTTCTGTTTGCATCAACAAGCTTTTGCTTCCGTGCAAAATGCCGGGTTTACCCAATTGGGTTGTAGCTGCGCTCATACCGCTATGAACCCCATGACCGGCAGCTTCTACGGCTACTAATTGTACTGATAATTCATCTAAAAAATGATAGAAAGCTCCAGCTGCATTAGAACCACCTCCAACACAAGCCACTACATGCGTGGGTAATTCTTGGCCAGTTTTTTCTTTTAACTGCCAACGAATCTCTTCACTGATCACACTTTGAAAACGAGCCACCATATCAGGGTAAGGATGGGGACCTACCACGCTTCCAATAATATAATGGGTATCTAAAGGATTATTGATCCAGTCACGGATGGCTTCATTGGTAGCATCTTTTAGTGTTCTACTACCACTGATGGCGGGAACTACTTTTGCACCAAGCATGCGCATTCTGGCAACATTGGGCGCTTGTCGTTCTATATCTTTCTCGCCCATATAAACAATACATTCCATGCCTTTAAGGGCACAAACCGTGGCAGTTGCTACACCATGTTGACCGGCGCCCGTTTCAGCAATAATCCTGGTCTTACCCAATTTTCTGGCCAATAAAATTTGCCCAATGGTATTATTGATTTTGTGCGCCCCTGTATGACAGAGGTCTTCTCTTTTCAAATAAATAGAGGTATTAAATTCCGCACTTAATCTTTCTGCCAAGAATAGTGGCGTTGGTCTTCCCACATAATCGCGCAATAAGTGCAGAAACTCTTTTTGAAAAGACGCTTCATGCATAATAGCTAAGTATTGCGCCTTTAGCTCTTCTACGTTTCGGTGTAACATTTCTGGAATATATGCTCCACCAAATTTTCCATAATATCCCTGCTCATTGGGTGCCTGAAAAGTTTCATTTTGGGTAACCATCTCTATCCTCCTTTTATTGCCTTTACAAATGTTTGAATCTTGTTCATGTCTTTCAAACCTGGAGCTAACTCAAATTTGCTATTGATATCCACAGCAAAAAGGTCTTTGGCTACAGGATCTTTTTCAAATGCTTTTAACAATTCAACGTCTTCTGGCTGGAT
>CAMFKK010000240.1 GCA_945957225.1 uncultured Sphingobacteriia bacterium
ATCCTCCAAATTTTGACCCTTCAAAAAAATACCCTACCCTGCTTTTCTGTTTGGGTGGGCCACAGGGCACCATGCCCCATTATTCCTTTAGATGGAATTTTCAATTGATGGCTTCACAAGGATATATTGTTGTAGCACCAGATAGAAGGGGTGTATTTGGCAATGGTACTAAATGGACAGAAGGCGTTAGCAAGAATTGGGGTGGACAAGTAATCAATGATTACCTAAGTGCTATTGATGCTGTTTCAAAAGAGACTTATGTAGACAAACAACGTCTGGGATGCGTGGGTGCAAGCTTTGGCGGTTTTTCTGTTTTTGCATTAGAAGCCTTACACGGTAATAGATTCAAAACATTCATCTCTCACGATGGCATTTTTGATTTTAGAAGTATGTATGGCACAACAGATGAATTGTTTTTTGAAAACTTTGAAAAAGGCGGAAATTATTGGGATAAAAATAATACGGTTGCGCAACGCTCTTACAAACAATCACCCAGTGAAATGGTGGCCAAATGGAATACCCCCATTATGATTGTTCAAGGTGGAAAAGACTATCGGGTATCCATTGAACAAAGCCAACAGGCATTTCAAGCTGCACAACTCAAAGGAATTAAGTCTAGATTTTTGTATTTCCCTGATGAAAATCATTGGGTATTAAAAGCTCAAAACGCATTGGTTTGGCACCATGAGTTTTATAAATGGTTGGATGAAACTTTGAAATAGAAATTTATAAAGTCTTAAGCGTATCGTGGTAACACGGTACGCTTTTATTTGTTGTAATTTCTAGCACCAAATAACAAACTCCCAATTCTGACCATATTACTTCCATTTTCAATGGCTAGTTGGTAGTCTCCACTCATACCCATGGACAAAACAGCAAAATCAATATTGTCTGTTTTAATTTTTCCATAGACTTGGTATAAACTATTCAAATAGCCAAATTCAGGCTGAACTATTTTGGAATTATCACTAAAGGATGCCATACCCATTAGTCCAATGATTTTGATATTAGACAAGCCCCCGGCACCTTCAATTGCTGCTTTTAATTCTTCTGCATCCATGCCAAATTTTGTTTCTTCTTTGGCAATATGCACTTGTAATAAAACGGAGATAACCCTATTATTTTTAGCAGCCTGTTTATTAATTTCTACCAATAATTTAAAACTATCCACCCCATGTATCAAATAAACAAATGGCGCAATATATTTAACTTTATTGGATTGTAAATGACCAATAAAATGCCAATGAATATCTTTTGGCAAAGCGGCTTCTTTTTCAACCAATTCTTGTACATAATTCTCACCAAAATCCCTTTGACCCAAAGCATATAATTCCTGAATATCTTCTTGGGGTTTGGTTTTACTAACTGCAATTAGACTAACCTTATGAGCATCTAGAAAAGTTTTAATCTCTTGGTATTTATCAATGGCTACTGGCATATACATTTAATTCAGGACAAAGATAAACATTCAATTTTCCATTGGATGCCCAAACCTGTCCATCATTTTATATCAGCTCTAAATAGGGCAAAAAAAAGACCCGGTGAATGCACCGGGTCCCATGTCAAACAATCAATTATTTTAAAATAGATCTACTAATTACAATTCTTTGAACCTCACTAGTACCCTCATAGATCTGGGTAATTTTTGCATCGCGCATCAAGCGCTCAACATGGTACTCTTTTACAAAACCATAACCACCGTGTATTTGAACGGCTTCCGTTGTAGTCCACATAGCAGTTTCAGAGGCATACACTTTAGCCATGGAAGAACTAAGGGTATAATCCAATCCATTATCCTTTTCCCAAGCCGCTTTTAGACAAAGTAATCGTGCTGCTTCAATTCTAGTTGCCATATCTGCTAATTTGAATTGAATGGCTTGATGGTGCATGATTTCTTTTCCAAATGCTTTGCGCTGTTTGCTATAGGCCAATGCCAATTCATAAGCACCACTGGCAATCCCCAATGCTTGAGATGCAATCCCAATTCTACCACCAGCCAATGTTTTCATGGCAAATTTGAATCCAAAACCGTCTTCCCCTATCCTATTCTCTTTGGGCACTTTTACATCCGTAAACATGATGGTATGAGTATCGCTACCGCGAATCCCCAATTTATTTTCTTTGGCAGCAACAGTAACACCAGGCCAATTTTTCTCAATTATAAATGCATTGATGCCATGGCTTCCTTTGGCCACATCTGTTTGAGCAATCACCAAATAAACGGATGCAGATGAACCATTGGTAATCCAGTTCTTTGTTCCATTAATCAGATAATAATCACCTTTATCTTCTGCTGTAGTACGCTGGGAAGTAGCATCGCTACCAGCTTCAGGCTCACTTAATAAAAAAGCACCGATATATAATTCTCCGTCTTTTTTACCTTGGGCAATGGGTGTTAAGTATTGTTGTTTTTGAGCTTCATTCCCAAATTTTTCCAATCCCCAACAAACCAAACTATTGTTCACACTCATACAAACAGAAGTACTAGCATCTACCTTGCTAATTTCTTCCATGGCCAAAACATAACTAATGGTATCCATACCAGAACCACCATAATTGGGATTTGTCATCATACCCATAAAACCAAGATCTGCTAGTTGCATGACCTGCTCTTTGGGAAATTTTTGTAATTCATCCCTTTCAATCACACCTGGCTTGCACTGGTTTTGTGCAAAATCACGTGCCGCTTTCTGGATCATTAAGTGCTCTTCTGTCAATTCAAAATGCATGTCATTGGATTTTGGGCAAAAATAGGAAAAGATTTGAATACCTAACAAATGTTAGTTATTGATCTTTTGTCATTTTCATCATATTTTCTAGAACCAAATCATGTTCATACAATTTTACCCTTTTATCCAAGTTACATTTTTTGCATTTTTTTGAGCCAATAATGCCAATTCGGTTGCCCTAAAACAATGCCATTGGGTCATAGCCGTTTCAGTTCTATTTACAACATCATCAACAAATAATTGACCAAATGGTAGTACCACATCATTACAATCAATATACTTTGTTTCCTTATTGGTAACTAAGTACAAATGATTACCACCTTTATGTCCACTTGCAATATCTATATTTTTCCTAATCTCTATATAACCTTCCGTACCTAGAATCGTAAGCCTACCATCGCCCCAACTACCCAATCCATCTGGCGTAAACCAATCCACCCTGATATAGCCCATTCCTTGATCACCACTTACCATCACGTCACCAAAGTCTTCAAAATTGGGATATTGAGGATAATGTACATTGGCAACTTGTGATGAAACTATATTCGCATGACCACTCCCTGTAAAAAATAAAAATTGGTCAAATTGATGGGATCCAATATCTGTGATGATTCCTCCATATTTAGCTTTGTCAAAAAACCATTCCGGTCTGGATTTGATACTCATTCTATGGGGCCCTAGCCCAATAGTCTGAACAACTTTTCCAATAACCCCTGTTTTTACTAACTCACCGGCTTTAACCGTTGCTTTGTTTTCAAAACGCTCACTATACATAATAGAATAAATACGTCCAGTTGCTTTTTGAACTTTTTTAACTTGTTCCAATTGTTTCAGAGAAGTAATTCCAGGTTTATCTACCAGATAGTCTTTCCCATGCTGCATTACTTTAACTCCTAAAGGGGCTCTTTCAACTGGAATTCCAGAACTCAAGATTAATTGAATACTGTTGTCTTCTAATACCTCTTGTTCAGACCTTGCCAATTTGGCTTCTGGAAATTGTTTCATAAAGGCCGCCACTAATTCTGGTTCTTTAGCATAGATCCAAACCAATTCACCACCACCTCTTTTAACCGCTTCTGTCATACCATAAATATGACTATGATTAATATTAATCACCCCAAATCTAATTCTGTTTGCAGCTATTAATGACTGGCTTTGGGTATTGGCCTTGGCTTGAATCCCCGATAATAAAGCCAACCCTGAAGCTGCTGCACTACTTTTTAAAAAATCCCTTCTATTAGAGACCTGTTTCATATTGGTAAATTTATTTCTACCAATGTAAAACAAAAAACATTAGTGTTTTCAAACTTGCATAGAAAGATTCCTATATCGTTTTCGTATATTGGGCAAGTCTAAAATTGCCATATGAACCATTGGAAAATCAAAGCTTCCCTATACTTAAATTATTTTGTTTTTGCCCTACTGCTCAATAGTGTTGGAACGGTGATTTTACAGGTACAGAACAATTATCAGGTGAGTGCATCTTCGGCCAGTGTTTTGGAAGCATTTAAAGACTTAAGTATTGCTATTACTTCCTTCTTTATAGCTTCCTATATTAATAGAATTGGCTATAAAAAATCAATGTTATGGGCATTGGCATTTGTTGGAATTGGTTGTATGCTAATGCCAATTATACCAAGTTTTTTGACAACTAAATTATTATTTGCCATCACGGGCGCCAGTTTTGCCATGATTAAAGTAAGCGTTTTTGCAACCATTGGAATTATCACCAAAGATGAAAAAGAACACGCTAGTTTTATGAATTTTATTGAATCCTTTTTTATGGTGGGGATTCTTACCGGTTATTTTATTTTTAGTGCATTTGTAGACGATGTCAACCCCAATTCTGCTTCTTGGTTACAGGTATATTATTTGCTTGCAGGAATAGTAGGAATTGCTTTTCTACTATTGTTATCAGCGCCTTTAGATGAATCAAGTGTACATCAAAACAAAAATGAGATCAGCAATGATTTCCAAGAAATGTTTCAACTTGTTTTATTACCGGTAGTATTGGTTTTTGTAGCAAGCGCATTTGTTTATGTTTTGATTGAGCAAAGTATTTTGAGTTGGC
>CAMFKK010000241.1 GCA_945957225.1 uncultured Sphingobacteriia bacterium
GTATAAAAGTTTAGGTTTATTGAGAACACAGGCAGATGTTGATGCCCTGTTAAAACAATATCCTAACTATAAAATCTTTGGAAATGCACCAAAACCAGGTATGTTGTATTATCAAGATATTCGCGGACCCAAAGATGCAAGTGGTGCTTATACGGCTCCTGATGGCACCATTACTACAGATGACCAAGACTATCTGAATAAAAAACAAAATAACCATTACGGTTTAGGTATTAACTGGGGTATTACTTATAAGAGCTTAAGTTTAAATGTGGTAATGGGTCTATCTTGGGGAGGTGTAAGTTCAGTTGAATCGGCTGCAAGAAAAGTAGGAAACAATATCTGGCAGAACAGACCAGCTTTCTGGGCTGACCATTGGACACCAAATAATACTGGCGCTGCTTATCCTTCACCATTCTATGCCTTCTCTTACGATGTAGCTACCGATTTCTGGTGGAGAAGCTCTACTAGTTTCAGGGTAACCAACTTTAACCTTTCCTATAATTTGCCCGCAAAAGTTGCTAGCAAGATGGGAATGAATAATGTAAGGGTTTATTTGGTAGGAACCAATCCATTCAATTTCTTGAATCCATTTGATTATAAAGACAATGCCAATGGTTCTTACGATGTATTTCCAGTGTTGAGAACCTACACATTTGGATTGAATTTAAACCTATAAAAGATTGACAATGAAATTTAGATATATTAATATAGCAGTAGCCGGTATGATAGCGCTTGCCGGTTGTCAGAAAGTCTTAGACAAGCAAAACCTATCTGCACTTTCAGGTGAGTTATTGTATTCTGACTCAACAATTGTACAGCTGAATTTGGATAATATTTATGATAATAACCTGCCTGCTTTTGGTGGTCAAGTGGGTAGTAGCGTTCTAAGTGGAACGCAACCTCAACTAAGTGAAGAGGCTTATTCTGCCGCCAACGTTTTTATGACAGGAATAGTTAGTTTGGGAACCAATGAACCTACAGATTTTGGTACAGCTTTAAACACAAACAATTCACAGCCTTCCAATAACTATGGTAGAATCAGGCAACTCAATAGCTTTATTGAAAATATAGAAGCTAGTTCATTACCACAGTTTACCAAAAACAGATTCAAAGCTCAGGCATTGTTTTTCAGGGCTTTTCGTTATTGGGACTTGGTTAGAATTTATGGTGGCGTACCGTTGGTATTAACCACTTTAGATGGGGTAGGACAAGCAGCTAGAGATGCTGCCTTGTTACCAAGAGATAAAACCTCGGCTTGTTTTGCACAAATGGCAAAAGACCTTGATACAGCCATTGCTTATTTACCAGGTAAATGGACCACCACTTCAAGTGCAACTTGGGGTAGAATCACTAGTGGAGCAGCTGCTGCATTAAAAGGAAGGATTTTATTGTATTGGGCTAGCCCAATGTTTAATCCAAATGATCTACCAGAAAGATGGCAGGCGGCCTATGATGCCAATCTTCAAGCTAAAACTATTTTAGATGCTAATGGATTTGCCTTACATGCCAATTACAAAACCATGTGGTTTTCAGAAGCCAATAACCCAGAAGCGGTTATGGTTACTATTTATAACAACTCTGCCACTGATCAGGTCAAGAAAAACAATGGGTGGGATAAGTCATGTAGACCTTCTTATTTACAAGGCAGTAGCTCCAATTTACCCACTTGGGAAATGGTGAGTTCTTATCCTATGAAAGATGGTAAAGCTCCCGGTACATCAACAACCTATCCTTATTATGATAGTTTGTATTATAAAAACAGAGATCCTCGTTTTGATGCTACCATTGCCTATAATGGATGTGTTTGGCCATTGGATGGTGTAGCCACTAGAAAAATTTGGACCTATTTTGAAACGGCTTCAGGTTCAACTGAAACTTCTGCAAGTAATACAGGTTTTTATTGCAGAAAAGCGGTACAAGAAGGTACTTATACCAATGGAGACCCTCAATACAGTGGAACTGACTGGATGGAAATCAGATATGCTGAAGTATTATTGAATTTGGCCGAAGCTGCTACTGGAATCAACAAACTGGGAACCACCGATCCAAGCTATGCAGGCATTACTGCAGTTAGAAAAAGAGCAGGAATTGACGCTGGAACAGGGGCTTTATATGGTTTAACTGCTGGCATGACCAGGGCTCAATTATTTGATGCCATTTTGTTAGAAAGAAAAATTGAATTTGCCTATGAAGGCAAACGTTTCTGGGATTTGTATCGTTGGAAGCGCAATACAGATTTAAATGGATGGACAAGAAATAGGTTACGTATCACTTTAAGAACTGGTGCTGGTATACCTACTGCGGCTCAGTTAAAAGATCCAAACAATGCATCTTTCCGCGATGGACAAAGCTTGGATAATATGTCTGCTAACTTCTTTACTACCAATAGGAATAATAAACATGATGCAAGTAATTCGGTTACTAAATTGGATGCCACGCCAATCAATTTCTTGACCAAGTATTATTTCTTCCCTATTCCTCAATTGGCCATAACCAACAATCCTAATCTGGCTCAAAATAAAGATTGGGGTGGAAGTTTTGACCCGCTTCAATAATCAACTGAAAATGGGTGTTTTTTAACACCCATTTTCATTAGTACTATACATTTGCTTTGCCTAAGAAAGAAGAAGATCATTTGCATTATTTAAATTCTATTTTGATGAAACTTAAAATCATTGCATTCCTTGCATTCATGTTTGTGGTTGGTATTTTGAATCAGGCCAAAGCACAGTATCCAGAAATTCCTGCCCAAGTTCAAAAATGGAGCGACTCACTCTTGAAAGCGGCAAAATTACATTCAGACTCTGCATGGGTTTTTGCTTATCCCATAGTTAAAGAAGAAGCCAAACACGGCAAACCATATATTCCATGGGCAACCAGACCTTATGATTTGCCACAGGCAGAGATTCCTGCATTTCCTGGTGCTGAAGGTGGTGGTAAATTTAGTTTTGGTGGTCGTGGTGGTAAAGTGTTTGTAGTTACAAACCTGAATGACAATGGTGTAGGTAGTTTGCGTTGGGCATGTGAACAGGGAGGTGCCAGAACAGTAGTATTTAATGTAGCAGGGATTATTAAATTGAATTCTCCTTTAATAATACGTGCCCCCTATATCACTATTGCAGGACAAACAGCTCCAGGTGATGGGGTTTGTATTGCAGGAGAAACTGTTTGGATTGATACGCATGATGTGATCATTCGTTATATGCGTTTCCGCAGGGGTGAGACCAATGTGGGTAGAAGGGATGATGCCATTGGCGGAAATCCAGTAGGTAATATCATGATTGATCACGTTTCTGCCAGTTGGGGATTGGATGAAAACATGAGTATCTACAGGCATATGTATAACGATAGCACGCCCAATTTAAAGACCGAAGCTAAATTAGGTACTGCTAATGTAACTATCCAAAACAGCATTTTTTCTGAATGCTTAGATACTTATAATCATTCTTTTGGGTCAACATTAGGTGGTGAGAATTGTGCTTTTGTAAGAAATATTTGGGCAGATAACGCAGGTAGAAACCCTTCTATTGGTTGGAATGGCATTTTCAATTTTGCCAACAATGTGGTGTTCAACTGGGTGCATCGCTCTACAGATGGGGGTGATTATACCGCCATGTATAATATGATCAATAACTATTACAAACCAGGGCCTGCTACACCTGATCAATCCAAACCCATCTCACACCGTATTTTAAAACCAGAATCCGGTAGAAGTAAATTGGGCTATTTGGTATATGGTAGGGTTTATGCGCATGGAAATATTGTAGAAGGGAATGATAAAGTAACCAAGGATAATTGGGATGGGGGCATACAAGTGGAGGAATTTCCGGATGCCAATAAATACAAGGATGCCATGAAAGTGGATAAACCTATGCCCATGCCACAGCTAACCATCATTCCAACTTTGGATGCCAAAGAATTTGTATTGGCCAACGCTGGCGCAACACTTCCTAAAAGAGACGCTGTTGACCTAAGAATTGTCAAACAAGTAGCTACGGGTAAGATAGAGCTAACCCCCAATGTGGTGTTACCATCCACCCAATTCAAGCATCGAAGACTGCCCATTGATTCTTATAAAATTGGGATTATCACTGATCCTAATCAAGTTGGTGGATACCCAGTTTATGCAGGCACACCTTACAAGGATTCAGACAATGATGGTATTCCAGATAGTTGGGAAACAGCTCATGGTTTAAATCCTAAAGATGCTACTGATGCGGGTAAAATTGCCAAAGACGGCTATAGCAATATTGAGAACTTTTTGAATAGTGTAGTTGATTTGAAAAAAGTAGTGCCCTTAACTGCTAAAAAATAAATGATTACCGATCAGCATTTATAGATACTGGCTTTTGCAAATCGGAATGTTGCAAAAGCCAGTATAATTTTCAACCTAAGGCATTTTTGAAGGAACCATGAGAAGGGTTAACTTGTATGGAATTCTAAAAGCACCAAATTATAGCCATTGAACCGGAATATTTTATTAATCCTATTATTGGTAGCGGCTTCGGGGCTGAATGCTCAAAAAAAGCCCAAACCCATTCCACCTGTAGCAGTAGGGCCTAATGGGATTTTGCAATATGCACCAGATTCTTTGGGAAATCGCATACCTGATTTCTCTTATTGTGGTTATGCTGCATCAGAAGAATCCATTCCTTCTATTAGGGCAATTGTTTACGTTCCTATAGCCAAGGGCGATGCTACCCACCGTATTCAATCTGCCATTGATTATTTATCGCGCCAGCCAATTGGGAAAGATGGATTTAGAGGGGCCATTCAGTTAGAAAAAGGAACTTATGCCA
>CAMFKK010000242.1 GCA_945957225.1 uncultured Sphingobacteriia bacterium
AAGCCATTGCCATTATTCAGGCATCTGGTATTAAACACCAAGTAGGGCCATTTACAACTGTATTAGAAGGTACTTATGATCAGGTAATGGATGTTATCAACCAAGTCAATAATCATCTCTGTGAAAAGGGTTGTGCAGAATGGATTACAGGTTTGCAATTGCAGATTAGGAACAATGCAGATATGACGGGAGAAGAGAAAATCGAAAAGTATAAATATGAGTGAAGAGTGAAAAGTGAAGTGTGAAGAGTGCGACCCACCACGCCCTGCGGGTACCCCTCACACGGTGGTAGGGGAATTTAGAAGAGTGAAGATGATTTTTTGAATTCGTAAAGATAAGAAACAAAGAAGCCGCTCATTTGAGCGGCTTCTTTGTTTAGTAGTTTGGATTCACCCCTGTGTAATTCATGGGGCTAATGGCTTTGAGTTCTTTTTTCAATGCCGCAGAAATTTTCAATCCATTGATAAATGCATGCATAGATGCTTTGTCAATTTTATGGTTGCCCCTTGTAAGGTCTTTTAATGCTTCATAAGGGTTAGGATATTTTTCCCTTCTCAATATGGTTTGTATTGCTTCTGCAACTACCGCCCAATTATTGTCTAGGTCTTCTCTAATTTTAGTTTCATTAAGCACCAATTTATTCAATCCTTTTTCTAAGGATTTCATGGCAATAGCAATATGGCTAACGGGTACTCCAATATTGCGCAATACGGTACTATCAGTGAGGTCTCTTTGCAAACGACTAATGGGTAATTTGGCTGAAAGATGCTCCAGTAAAGCATTTGCCATACCCAAATTGCCTTCAGCATTTTCAAAGTCTATGGGGTTCACTTTATGTGGCATAGCAGAGGAACCAACTTCACCAGCCTTGGTCTTTTGTTTAAAATAATCCATGCTAATATAGGTCCAGATATCTCGGCATAGATCTATCAAAATGGTATTGATTCTTTTTAGACCATCAAACTGTGCTGCAAGATTGTCATAGTGTTCAATCTGTGTAGTGAATTGCATGCGTTGTAAGCCAAGACGTTGGTCTACAAATTCATTACCCAACGCCACCCAATTCTTTTTGGGATAAGCCACTTGGTGTGCATTGAAATTACCTGTAGCACCGCCAAATTTGGCAGCATATGGTACTTGGGAAAATAATTGAATCTGGTTGTCAATTCTTTCAATAAAGACCATCAATTCCTTACCCAATTTGGTAGGAGAAGCGGTTTGGCCATGGGTCCTAGCCAATAGGGGTACATTTTTCCAAGCTTTGGCCAAGCTGCGCAATTGAGATTGTAGGTTAATCAAACTGGGAAGCCATTCCTGTTCCATAGCATGTTTCCAGCTTAAAGGAATAGAAGTGTTATTGATGTCTTGAGACGTTAAGCCAAAATGGATCCACTCTTTTAATTCACCAATACCCGCTTTGTCTAATTGCTCTTTTAAGAAGTATTCTACGGCTTTTACGTCATGATTGGTTATGGATTCAATCTGTTTAATAGATTGGGCATCAGCCACGCTAAAATTGGTTAAAACAGCTTTTAATGCGGTTCTAGCTTTGATAGGTAGTTTGAAAAATCGTTTGTCTGCTAAGAAGAAAAAATATTCTATTTCTACTAGCACACGGTATTTGATGAGAGCGTATTCAGAGAAATACTCATCCAAATGACTTGTTTGTCTTCTATAGCGTCCGTCTATGGGAGAGATGGCAGTAAGGTTGTTGAGTTCCATGCGATTGTTTAGGTTGCTAGATATTCCGTTTCTTTGTGCAAAATTAATTGAATTGTACAAGAGATTGCGTGTTGGTGTGGTAAGTTATTTAAATACCAAGCCATTTTTATACGGAATCAAGCGTTCGGGCTTGATGGATAGGGTAGGGTTGATTGAAGCGTATCCTTCTAAGATAGCAGCCATGCTGCAAAACAATGAACTGGATCTGGGGCTCTTGCCAGTGGCAGTAATTCCTCAGATTCCTAATGCCAATATCATCAGCAATTATTGTATTGGGGCTGTAGGTGAAGTAGCTTCAGTGGCCATTTATAGTGAAGTACCCATGGATCAGATTAAAACGGTGATCCTTGATTATCAAAGCCGCAGTTCTGTAAACCTTGCCAAAATATTGCTGCGCGATTATTGGAAGCAGGAAGTTGAATTTTTGCCTGCAACAGAAGATTTTCAAAAACAGATTACTGGAACTACAGCGGCAGTAGTTATTGGTGATAGGGCGCTACAACAAAGAAAACAATCCACCTATCATTATGATTTAGCAACTGCTTGGGTAAACCATACAGGTTTGCCATTTGTTTTTGCAGCTTGGGTGGCCAATAAAGATTTGGGTGAAGATTTTGAAGACCCTTTTAATAAGGCTTTTGAATTTGGGCTAAAACATATTGATGATGTAGTGGCAGAAAACCCCTATCCGTTGTACAATTTAAAAGAATATTATACCAAAAATATCAGTTATATGTTAGACACTGATAAAAGAAAAGGAATGGCCTTATTCTTATCGCTTTTGGAACAAAATGGGTAAGCGTTTTTGACAGAATTTTACAATCAATACCGCTACATCTGGCGCTGGTTTAATCCAGAAAAATAATGCAGCAAAACATGCTGTGTACAAACTGCTACGCAGGAGAATATTCCAGATAAAATTTTTGGGATCTGGCACATAGAAAATACCAATCATTAATAGGATGCTCAAGCCCAAGAATAGCGCGTGTTTCAAAGTATAGGGTTGTAATTGAAACTTTTTATATAAGAAAGTAAAGCGCATGGAATTATAAATTACAAGGGCAAATAAGTTGGAATAAGCAAGACCTTCAAGTCCATAATATTTGATCAAAACAAAATTCATGGGTAAGGAAAGAATGATATAGATCAAGTTGGTATAAAAATCAAATTTCCAATAATTAGAAGTGCCTATAATTTGAGCATTTACCCCGGTAGCAAGGTCAATTAACTTGGCCAAACCCATGATAAAAATGAGTTGGGTTAATTGGTCATATCCACCCGATTCTTTGTTACTTATCCAGTTTAAAAATCCTACTAAATTTTCAATATTTAACCAGATTAAACCAAAAGCCAATAGTCCAATGGCCAATAAATTTGACACACTTTTGTGATAGATATGCTTGATATTGGCAAAGTCTTTATTTTTCCAAGAAACGGCTAGAACAGGTATGCTGATGGAGTTTAAACTGCGTTGGGGAATTTCCAAAATAGCAGACACATAAGTGGCTATGGCAAAGATTCCCGTATCGCTCAAGCCCCTTAAACCAAAAATTAAAAAAGTATCATTGGTTTTAGCCAGCATATTAAAAAACTGACCTGCAAATACAAACAAGGAAAAATTGAGCATTTTCTTTCCCAATCTTCTTGTTACATGGCTTAGTTTGAATTTGTTCAAAGACCATTCTCCTGATTGAACCAAACTATACAATAACAATAATGTGGGTATCACATAAATCAAACTAAAGCATACAATAAAACTTTGCATGTCTATCCATCCAAACCCAAAAGACAGGATCAGCAGGGTAGTTAAAATTCTAACAGCTGTTTCTCGTAAAAAATTGGTATAAACCCCTTTCCTTAATCCCCAAGCAAATGACTCCAACCAATAAAACATCAATAAGAAAAATGTATAGGGATAGACATAGGAAAAATTGGCTGCAAAACTGGGAGACTTGCCCAGTTTTCTAATGATAAAATCCTTTTGTTGCCAACCCAATAATAGTAAGATGCCAAAACCAATTAAGTTCACGGTTAATGTGAGTATGGGAAGATCATTTTTAAATTTCCCCAAGTATTGGTTGTAAAATGGATAAAATTTATAAACAACGGGTAAGGTTCCCAATGTACAGAACAGGGAGAGTGTTGCTCCTGTATCTATTAGGGCTCTGACCAATCCCATTTCTGTTTTGGTGAAAAACAGTGGAAATAAGACCAGCAAGTTGATGGCCCCAATCAAAAAACCAAGCATGATCAACAAAGAGGATTGAATGCCTTGTTTTTGAATGATACCCATTGAGCAAAGATATTGGAATTAACCCGATTGCAGTTCTGACCAAATGGGCTTATTTTCGTGTCATGGATAGGATTTCGGTAGTGACTATTTGTTTCAACAATTTAACAGACTTGCAAGCTACTTGTGCTTCTGTTGATGCGCAAATTTTAGTCCCATTTGAGCACCTGATTGTAAATGGCTCTACGGAAAGCCAGATTGCAGATTGGTTAGACAATCATCCTCAGCCAAGTTATAGAAGATGGATCAATGAAAGAGATAAGGGCATTTCAGACGCATTTAACAAAGGAATCAATTATGCAAATGGGGATATTATTCACCTGCTCAATTCTGGAGACCTCTACTATTCCAATCAAGTACTATTATCTGTGAAAGCTTGTTTTCAAGCAAATCCTGCTACTAGTTGGATCTCTGGGAAAATTGAAATGAAAAGAGGCGGAATTTGGGTGCAAGTGGGAGTACCCTTTGATGCAAAGCAATTATACAAAGGAATGCGCTCAGTGTCACATCCTACGTATTTTTTAAAATCAGCAGTCTATGAGAGGGTTGGGCTATTTTCATTGGATCATAAAATTGCCATGGATTATGATTTGCTTTGCAGGTTAATTGGAGAACCCTATACCTTCCTATCAGAGACCTTAATCCGCTTTGATGATAAAGGCGTTAGTACTACTGCTTATCTAAAATCTTTGAAAGAAAATATTAAAGTGTATGAATCCCATTTTGGATTTAGTATTGCTTGTAGGATCTGGCAATTTAGGTTA
>CAMFKK010000243.1 GCA_945957225.1 uncultured Sphingobacteriia bacterium
CTACTGCCCAGCCATTCTTAAAATACTGTATCAATAATGCCATCATACCCTTGTTATTTTTGATAGTATATGCTTATTGCGCCATCAGCTATGCAAGTAAGAAAGAATTTCTACCCAATCTTGAAATTCTCTTTTTGATTGGGGGATTTATTGCGGGAGTTTCTTTGGCTGTTGCACTAGCTTTTCTTTATTTTTTTGGTGCAGATAAGACTATCTATTATAGTATGTCTTCCATTATCAAATCTGCTAATAATCGGTATGACCATTTACCCCCAACAAAGAAATTGCCCAAAGAACAAAAAGAGCTTAGGGTAGATTGGTTTTTGACGGCTAAATTTCAATTGCGCAAGCCAAGAGAAGTAAGACACTATAGTCAAGAATTTTTGGATAGTATTTTCAAAAGGCACCATTTTGCAGCAGTACTGGCTATTTTATTGGCTTTTCTGTTTTTGATATTTGTAGGTACTATATCTGATGCCAGGTTGTTTCAACTGCCTGCAGCTGCAAGTATTACCATTCTTTTTACTATTCTAATTGCGGTAGTGGCTGGTATTACCTTGTTTTTAAGTTCTTGGAGTATTCCTGTTGTGGTTTTGTTGTATTTGTTGCTGAACTGGTTGTATCAAGAAGAAATTTTGGATCCCAGAAACAAAGCCTATGGCTTGAATTATCAGAACAAATCAGAAAGACCCATTTACAATAAAGACTTTATCAGGGCTATGAGTGCTGATAGCAATATGATTAAAGACAAAACAATCATGTTGGAGATTCTAGAAAAATGGAAGGCCAAGCAAGGGAAATCAAAACCGGTATTGTATTTGATCAATACCAGTGGAGGAGGAACAAGGAGTGCAAGTTTTACCATGAACTGTTTGCAAGAATTAGACAGTCTGTTTGCAGGTGATTTAATGAAAGAAACTTTTTTAATCAATGGTGCTTCTGGGGGTTTATTGGGCGCCGCTTATTTTAGAGAATTGTACTTGCAAAAAAACCTGGGTAAGTCCATAGATCTTCAAGACAAAAAATGGTTGGACAATATCTCTAAGGATTTATTGAATCCTTTGTTTTCTTCTTTTGTTGCAAGGGATATCATGGGTCCCGTTCAAAAATTTCAAGTAAATGGTTACGCATATGCCAAAGACAGGGGATATGCTTTTGAACAAAAGTTGAACCAAAATACAGAAGGTGTTTTAGATAAGTCAATACAGGACTATCAAGCGGCTGAAGCAAGTGCCAGTATTCCTACTTTGTTTTTTAATTCAGTTATAAGTAGAGATGGTAGGAAAATGATTATTAGTACAAATCCAGTACGCTATCTAATGAAGCCCCTTGTAGATACTTCTCGGATTACCACAGCAGATCCTGATGCCATTGATTTTCAATCTATGTTTGCAAAACAAGACGCTGCTAAAATTAGGCTATTGTCTGCCTTAAGAATGAATGCAACATTTCCTTATGTGTTACCCAATGTTTGGCTACCAACACAGCCCATTATTGACGTCATGGACGCAGGTCTAAGAGATAATTTTGGCCAAGAAACAGCCCTACGGTTCTTGGATCATTTTCAAGAATGGATTAAGGCCAATACCAGTGCAGTTGTTTTAATACAAATCAGGGATAGAAGCTTGAGTGATTGGGATAAACCCTATGAAAGCAAGAGTTTTTTAGACCTATTGACCAAGCCTTTTCTATTGTTACAAAATAACTGGTATAAATTGCAAGACTATTATCAGTATGATCAATTGGCCTATCTTCAAAAAACGTTTGGCACCCAATTCCACCGTATTTGCTTTCAATATGTACCTGAGAAAAAAGAAGCAGCAGCTTCTTTAAGTTTTCACCTGACTTCTTTAGAAAAAAGGGATATTCAAAAAGCTTTAAAAAATAAAAGCAATCAAATAGAATTGAAAAAATTGGAATCCATTAGAAAAATACCCACTAAGGTTGTATCAACTGAAAACAACTAGGGATTATTTTGATCTGGAATTCTGAGGCTGTTTCAACAGGCTCTCCATCAATATGAAATGGCGCATATTTAAGGTTACGAATATTGAGCGCGCTGGTCTGAAAATAAAGCACATTGTTCTTGCCCATATTCTCTACTAAGTCCATCAATTTATTATTACCCCTGATTTGTTTTAAAACAGCAAAGGGCATTTTGGCTTTGTTCATTTTCTGCACTACTACCACGTCTAATAAACCATCGTTCAAATTGGCTTTGGGGGCAATGGTAACATTATTGCCAAATTGATTCCCGTTAGCAATACTGATAAAATAGGCATCAGTGTAAAAACTAAAGTTCTCTAGTACTATTTCAAATTGATAGGGTTGGGCTTTAAAATAGTTGATCAAACTTTGTTGGGTATAAGTCATGAGTCCTCTACTTGCTTTGGTTGAGAAATCATGGGCAACTTGTGCATCAAAGCCTATTCCACTAAGCATGCATGAAAATTGCTTATTGATGGTAAAAGCATCAACTGGTTTTGCCTCTCCTTTTAAAATCAATGAAATGGCTTCATGGGGTTTTTTGGGAATGCCTGCTGCCAAAGCCAAACCATTACCGGAACCCAAAGGGATAATCCCAAAACGAACAGGTTGTTCACGTAAGGCATTTACAACTTGATTTACCGTGCCATCACCACCAATCATCACAATATCTGTAATGCCGTCTCTTGCTATTCTGTCAATTACATCATCATAATTGCCATTTATATTTGTAAATAAGAATTCAAAATCAAGATCCTTTCCTTGCAGTTCTGCATGAATGAATTTGAGTAAATCGTCCTTTTTAGTGTTGCCGGAAATAGGATTTACCAGAAAACTAATCTTTCTGCTCATGATCTTTTTATAAGTTTCAACAATCCCTTAGACTACCATTTAATTAAGGCTGAAGCCCAAGTAAACCCGCTTCCAAATGCAGCTAAACAAACCAGGTCTCCTTCTTTTACCAAACCTTTTTCCCATGCTTCACAAAGTGCAATGGGTACAGATGCTGCTGTGGTATTGCCATATTTCATGATATTGTTGAACACCTGATCATCCCTAAGCTGCAATTTCTGTTGTACAAATTGACTGATCCTTAGGTTGGCTTGATGTGGAATCAACATATTCAAATCAGCAGGGGTATATCCATTCTTGGTTAGTGCTTCAACTATTACTTCTGGAAACTTTACAATGGCTTTTTTAAATACAGAAGGTCCATCCATGAATGGGAATAACTGTGCTTTATCAATCATGTTATGACTCATAAATGTTTCACCAATAATTGCTTCATCAAAATCTGCTACTGGGGTCTCCATCCAGTGATTGGCGTGTGAACCAGGATTGTATTGCGCTAGAATTTCTGCGCTACCGCCATCGCTATGCAAATGGGTGCTTAGCACACCTTGTCCCTCTTTAGTAGTGGGTTGCAAAACAACTGCACCAGCCCCATCTCCAAAAATCACTGATACATTTCTTCCTCTGGTACTAAAGTCCAGACCCATACTATGTTTTTCTGCACCTACCACCAATATGTTTTGATACATTCCTGAACGGATAAATTGGTCTGCTACACTCAATGCATATAAAAATCCGCTACACTGATTACGTACATCCAGCGCTCCAACTTCTTTCATTTTCAATGCCCTTTGCAATAGTACCCCGCAGCCAGGAAAATAATAATCAGGCGATAGGGTTGCAAAAACAATAAAGTCAATATCCTGTGGCGTAATACCCGCTCTTTCTATGGCAATTTTAGCAGCTTCAACCCCCATAGTAGTGGTTGTTTCTTCTGTTCTATGTGCAAATCTGCGTTCTTTAATTCCGGTGCGCTCTTGAATCCAAGCGTCATCGGTTTCCATAAATTGTTTGAGGTCATCATTGCTAACAACCTTCTCAGGAACATACATTCCTATCCCGGCAATTTTACTTAGTGGCATGGCAATCTTTTTAATTAGAACAAAACGAAGATAAGTGAATTTAAAATCAGCAAAATGTCCTTATTTAAGCGGTTTTAGCTGCATAATCTCCTGTAGAAATTTGACGGTTTCTCTTTCAACACCTGACACATCCTTAGAAACTATGGGCGAAGCCAACACATGATTGCCTGTTAAGGGCATGGCCACGGCCCTTTTTAACTGGGGCTTGGTACCTAATTGCTCAAACATGGTTTTGGTGGCACTTACTTTTACAACAGGGTCTTGTTCCTGTTCATTTTTGT
Source organism: uncultured Sphingobacteriia bacterium (assembly GCA_945957225.1). GTDB lineage: Bacteria > Bacteroidota > Bacteroidia > Chitinophagales > Chitinophagaceae > Sediminibacterium. The sequence continues at coordinate 4,202 of CAMFKK010000243.1, forward strand.
AATAATAAAGCGTTAAAACAGGTTGCTGAATCTTGTTAAAAGTGGTTTCATTCATCTTGGTTTCTAGTAATTCTTCCAAATTGGCCACCGCTTCTAATCTGTATTGGTTGTTCCAGTATTTGGCATAAGTGCTATCTCCAGCAATGATATTATCCTTAGACCCTTTTACCATTCGTGCTATGTGTACTCCCCAAGGATTGTTGAGCAACCAGGCATTGGGATCATTAATAGCAATATTTGGTGAATACAAAATCAATCCTCCAACTTCTGGATATGTAGCTGCTAATTGTATGGCCAGTGTTCCACCAGTGGAAGTACCCATTAGGATCACGGTATCGCCAATTTGACGGCCAATGGCAAATGCTTTTTTGGCCGTTTCCCAAAGATTGTCAGCCGTCATATTAATCAAAGCATCAGTTGTATCAATGCCGTGTTCCGCAAGTCTGGCCAAGTAAAGATTACAACCAAATTGTTTTGCAATATTCTGGTGTGCAGGAGCACCCTCCATCCAACTGGCACTAAAACCTGTCTCTTATACACATCTGACGCTGCCGACGACTAGTCGAGTGTGGGT
>CAMFKK010000244.1 GCA_945957225.1 uncultured Sphingobacteriia bacterium
AATGGGTCACGTTTGGGTACACTATATCAGGGTTTTCAAACTAAGGGCCCACATAGTTCACCCATTAATACGGTTACAAATTCATTTAAACAATATACACCTGGGGTTTATCTAATTCAGTTAACTGTAAACGGCAAGCAACAAACTACCAAATTCATCATAACACATTAAGATATGAATCAATTTTTCAAACATATTGAATGGTTTCCAGCACCTGGTTGAGAGTTGATGAACCATTTCAATAAAAACTGCCAAATGACCATTTTTATTTCTAAAACCAAGATTTATGAACATTAAACGATTGCTATTTGTCTTTGCTACGGCAATGCTGGCATTTGTAATGCCTGCTCTGGCTCAAGACAAAGTAGTTACCGGTAAGGTAACTGACTCAAAAGACGGTACTCCACTTGTTGGTGCCACCGTACTGGTTAAAGGAACTTCCATTGGTATGTCTACCGATGCTACTGGTTCCTTCTCTTTCAAAGTTCCTGCATCAGCAACCACCTTAGTGATTAGCTCTATCAGCTATACTGCTAAAGAAGTAGCTATTGGAACTGGAAATCTACAAGTGCAATTAGACCAAGCAAATGCTGCCCTTAATGAAGTGGTGGTAATTGGTTATGGTTCTGCACGTAAAAAAGACCTAACAGGTTCTGTGGTTAGCATATCTGCTAAAGATTTCAATAAAGGAGCCATTACAACTCCTGAACAATTGATATCTGGTAAAGCTGCTGGTGTGCAGATCACTTCTAATGGTGGTGCACCAGGCGCTGGTAGTACAATCCGTATTCGCGGAGGTGCTTCTTTGAACGCAAGTAATGATCCGTTGATTGTAGTTGATGGTGTTCCATTAAGCAACAATGGCATTAGTGGCCAAGCCAATCCATTGTCATTAATCAACCCAAATGATATTGAAAACTTTACCATTTTAAAAGACGCTTCTGCTACTGCTATTTATGGTGCAAGGGGTTCAAATGGTGTTATCTTGATTACCACTAAGAAAGGTGCAAAAGGTGTTCCTAAATTTACCTTCAGCTCACAATTAGCCATTCAAACACCTACCAAACAGGTAGATGTAATGAGTGCCGATCAGTTTAAAGCCTTGGTAAACAAAAATGGTAATGCTGCACAAATTGCTCTATTAGGAACTGCCAATACCAACTGGCAAGACCAAATTTATCAAACAGCCATTGGAACAGATAACAACTTTGGTGTTTCTGGTGCCATAAAGAATATTCCTTACCGTGTTTCTTTGGGTTATTTAAACCAAGATGGTATTTTAAAATCTGGTAACCTAGAAAGAACCAGTTTGGCCATTAACCTTAGCCCTAAGTTTTTCAATGACCATCTTGCAGTTAACCTGAGCGTTTTGGGAACTTCCAGCAAATCAAAATTTGCTAATGAAGGTGCCATTGGTGCAGCGGTTACTTTTGATCCTACCAAACCAGTTACTTCCGGTAACAATCGTTTTGGTGGATACTGGGAATGGCTTGACCCAACTTCTATTAGTGGTTTAAAAGGTCTTTCTCCAAAGAACCCATTGGGTATTTTGTTACAGAATGATAATCGTAGTAAAGTACAACGTAGTGTAGGTAGTGCGCAGATTGATTACAAACTGCATTTCTTACCAGACTTACATGTGAAAGTGAATGCTAGCTATGATATCTCTCATAGTGAAGGAACCGTGAAAGTAACTGATAGCGCTGCTTCTTCTTACAAACGTTTCCAAGACGCAGCTGGCGTATATAAGAGTGGTGTGAGCAACAATTATAAGCAAGACGTTTCAAACACTTTCTTACAATTGTATCTGAACTATGTGAAGAATTTGAAATCTATTGATAGCCGTTTGGATATCATGGGTGGTTATGAATACAATAACTATCTAACTACCAATTATAACTATGCAGACTATAGTTCTGATGGAACAAAACGTCCTAACTCAGATCCTAACTTTGCATTTGATAAACCTGAGAACACCATTCTTTCTTGGTTTGGTAGAATGAACTTTACCATTCAGAACAAGTATATCTTAACCGCTACTTTCCGTAGAGATGGATCTTCTAGATTTAGTCCTAGCAACCGTTGGGGTAACTTCCCTTCAGGAGCATTTGCTTGGAAAATGAAGGAAGAAGATTTCTTGAAAGATGTTGACGTGATTTCTGATATGAAATTCCGTATTGGTTATGGTATCACTGGTCAACAAGACGGTATTGGTAACTATGACTATATTACCAACTACTTCAAGAGTGAAACAACTGCTCAGTATCCTTTTGGAAGTACTTACTATCAAATGTATCGCCCAGCGGGCTACTATGCCAACAGGAAATGGGAACAAACTGCTTCCTTTAACGTGGCATTGGATTATGGTTTATTCAATAACAGGGTAACCGGTTCAATTGAATACTATAATAGAAAAACAACCGACTTGTTAAACTTGATTACCCAACCAGCTGGTACCAACTTCTCTAACCAGATTGTGGCCAACGTAGGTGATATGGAAAACAAGGGTGTGGAATTTAGTTTGAATGCTACTCCTGTTAGAACCAAGAGTTTGATTTGGGATTTTGGATTCAACATTACGTATAACCAAAACACCATTACCAAGTTGACTATCTCTGAAGATCCTAACTATCCTGGTAATTTATATGGTGGTATTTCTGGCGGTACTGGAAATAGTATCTTGATTAACTCAGTTGGTTTCCCTAGAGGTTCTTTCTATGCTTATCAGCAAGTATATGATAAAGCTGGTAACCCAATTGATAATTTGTTTGCAGACAGAAACCGTGACGGTTTGGTGAGTGACAAGGATTTATATCGTTACAAAAACCCAGATCCAAAAGTGTTCTTAGGTTTAAATTCTAATATCACTTACAATAAGTGGAATGCAGGATTTGTGATGAGAGCGCATTTGGATAACTACTTGTACAATAACGTTGCTTCTAGCACTGGTACACTGCGTAACGTATTGAATCCTTTGAATTTCTTGAGCAATGGTTCAACTGATGTTTTGGCTACTAATTTTAGTGGTAACGGATCTCAATATTACCTATCTGATTATTATATCCAAAATGCTTCTTTCTTAAGAATGGATAATATTTATGTGGGTTATAATTTTGGAAAAGTATTTCATGACAAAGCCAATCTTCGTTTAGGTGCTAACGTACAAAATGCGTTCGTGATTACTAAATACAAGGGAACTGATCCTGAAATCAATGGTGGAATTGACAACAATTTCTATCCAAGACCAAGGACTTATGCTTTGAGCCTGAACCTTGATTTCTAATATCCATGCAAATACAAACAATTAAAAAATTCTTTATGAAACATAATTTTTTCAAAAAACTAATGGTGATAGGCTTTGCGGCGGGCACCCTGGTTTCCTGCACTAAAAAGCTGGACCTGACCCCAACCAATGGTACTACTGCTGCAATTGTTTATAGTACTCCATTGGGCTATACACAGGCCATGGCCAAAGTGTACGGTAGTTTTGCGTTAACTGGTAATACTGGTCCTGCTGGTAATGGAGACGTACAAGGTATTGATGAAGGTACTTCTGACTTCTACCGTTTGTATTGGAAGGCTCAGGAATTAAGTACGGATGAAGCCGTAGTTGCCTGGGGCGATCCTGGTATTCAGGATTTCCACAAAATGAACTGGACTTCTGATAACCCCATGTTAAAGGGATTGTACTATCGTTCTTATTACCAAATCACTTTGTGTAATGACTTTATTAACCAAGCATCTGATGCCAATCTAGCTGCAAGAGGTATTGCTGGTGCCGATGCTGATAAAATCAAAAAATATCGTGCTGAAGCAAGATTCTTAAGAGCTTATCAGTATGCTGTTTTGATGGATTTATTTGGACCAGTTCCAATGGCAACAGAAAAAGATCCATTGGGAAGTTTTCTGCCACCTCAGGCAAAACGTTCAGAAGTATTTAGCTATGTAGAATCTGAATTAAAAGCCATTGAAGCAGAATTGGTAGACGCAAAAGCCAATGAATATGGTCGTGCAGATAAAGCTGCTGCTTGGTCTTTGCTTTCCAGAATTTACTTGAATGCTGCCGTGTATACTGGTACTCCTAAATACACAGAAGCGGCTACCTATGCCAAAAAGGTAATTGATGCTGGATATACACTAGTGGCTAACTATCCTTGGTTAATGCGCGCTGATAATGATTTAAACACCAGTGAATTTATTTTCAGTATCAGATATGACGGTATGAAAACACAGGGTTATGGTGGTACTACTTTCTTGTGCCACGCTTCCTTAGGAGGTTCTCAAAATGCCGGTGATTATGGTTTGGATTTTTCTTGGGGTGGTATTCGCACTACCAAGAATTTGCCAGCTTTATTTCCAGATGTAACTGGTGCCAAAGACAAACGTGCACAATTCTATACTTCAGGGCAGAATTTGGAAATCAATGATTTGACTTCTTTCACTGACGGATATGCCATTACAAAATTCATCAATAAAACTCGTGCTGGTGCCAATGGTTCTAACAATACATTTGTTGATATTGACATGCCTTTGTTCCGTTTGGGTGAAGTATATCTGAACTATGCAGAAGCGGTGTTAAGGGGATCTACTGTTGGTGATAAAGCAACTGCTATTACCTATATCAATAATCTACGCGCACGTGCTTATGGTAATACTACTGGTAATGTTGCAGATATTGACCTGAATTTTATTTTAGACGAAAGAGCGAGAGAATTGTATCTGTCTCTTATACACATCTCCGAGCCCACGAGACCGGAGCCTATC
>CAMFKK010000245.1 GCA_945957225.1 uncultured Sphingobacteriia bacterium
ATCTAATTGTTGTTTAACGGCTAATGGTGGTAGAATTCCCTCTGCGTCTTCTTCTTCGTCATCATCCTTTCCTTCCATATAGACCTTTAAGAAACCATCAAATTTTAACACTTCACCAGATGCAGAAAGTGATTCTCCATTGGTGCTAATGGCGATTTTAGCGGTGGTTTTCTCAAAAGCTGCATCGCTCATTTGAGAAGCAATGGTCCTTTTCCAAATCAGTTCATAAAGCCTTCTGGTTTCTTCATCAGCCAATGTATGCTGATTCATATAGGTAGGCCTTATGGCTTCGTGGGCTTCTTGTGCTGATTCATTTTTGTTCTTGAATTTGCGGGGCTGGTGGTATTGTGCACCATAGGCATTATTAACCTCTGCACTAATATCGGCCAGCGCCGAATCGCTTAAATTCACGCTATCCGTACGCATATAGGTGATCTTACCACTTTCGTACAATTTTTGTGCTATCAACATGGTCTTACTCACGCTATAGCCCATCTTTCTTGAAGCTTCCTGTTGTAAAGTAGAAGTAGTAAATGGTGCAGCAGGGGTTCTTTTGGTTGGTTTAACCTGTACATCTGTTACTTGATAGTTGGCTCCTTTACAGGATTCTAGGAATTTTCTAGCAGCAGCTTGTTCTGCATATTTAGCAGGCCCTTCTGCTTTGAATCCAACTGTTTTGCCATTGATATCCGGTGCTAGAAAATTGGCTTCAATCTTAAAACTACTTTCAGATACAAAATGATTGATCTCTCTTTCTCTTTCAACTACCAATCTCACAGCAACACTTTGAACTCTACCGGCACTTAAGCTACGCTGCATGCCTATTTTACGCCATAATACTGGGCTCAATTCAAAACCAACCAATCTGTCCAAAACCCTTCTAGCTTGTTGGGCATTGACCAGGTTCATATTGATGATTCTTGGGTTGGCTACCGCTTTTTTAATGGCAGGGGCAGTGATTTCATGGAAAACAATTCTTTTGGTGACTTTGGGATCCAATCCTAAAACCTCTGCTAAATGCCAACTAATACTTTCACCTTCACGGTCCTCATCCGATGCCAACCAAACCTCATCTGCTTTTTTGGCCAATTGTCTTAGCTCTTTTACAACCTTTTCCTTGTCATCAGGTACTTTGTACCTTGGCAAATAATGATTGTTTACATCAATACCCATATCGTCCTTTTCTAGGTCACGAATATGTCCAAAGCAGCTTTTTACTTCAAAATCCTTACCCAGGATCTTTTCAATTGTTTTGGCTTTTGCAGGTGACTCAACGATCAATAAGTTTTTTGCCATATTTCCCAAAACCGCTCTGGGCGGTGATTTGATGATGTTTATAAACTAACTAGTTCAAGTGAGGATATGGCTTTTTATCTGCCTGCCCCATCCGCTAGTTTGGATGCAATATTAGTCCAAAGAGTTAAATTCCAAAAAATATCCCATTTAGGGCTCCAGTAAAAAATGCACAATGGCCCCACTAACCTCCGCTTCTTTATAGACCCTACTATGCCCCAAACCATCTGTAATATGAAAGCGAACATTGGGTGGATTGGACGCCATAATTGGAATCACAGCATCAAAAACACAGATCATGTCTTGTTTGTCATGAACCCATAAAATGGGTGAATGAATGTTTGTCAACGCATGTGAAACAGAAATTTCTTCAATTTTATGGTGGGTTAAACTGGCAATTAACTCATTAAACGCCTGTTTAACTTTATCGTCCACCTGTATAATGCTAAAATAATGGTCAATCGCTCTTTTGGTTTCAGTTGCAGGTGCTATTAATACTAATTTTCTATTTTCCTGATTGGCCAAGGTTTGAAAAGCTAGGCTAGCTGCAAGTCCACCCAATGAATGTGCCATCCAAGCGTAAAAGGGGCCAAATGCTTGTTCAATATCTAGTAAAGCCTCTTTATATATAAGGGCATTGATGTGTTTGCCACCTGATTTTCCATGTGCTGGTGCATCAAATGCCACAACCTCAAATCCTTCTTTTTTGAATAAACCTACATATTTTTCAAACTTGTAGCTATAGCTACTAAACCCATGTATAATCAATATTTTTTTACCATTGGGTTGAGCTGGAGTCCAGCGATATCCCTTTAAATGTACGCCACTTGAAACCAAGTCTAAATGTTCAGCCTTATGAAATATAGGTGGTTCCTTGGGCTTTTTATTTGATTTTCTAGGTGTACAGAACAAGTCATATGCTTTTTCTGCAGCTAATTTGGGTGAAACCAAGCCAATTGTGCGGATCTTGGTTCTATAATAGGTGATGGCCAGTCTTTGTGCTAATTTTGCTTTCATTTCAGATTCAAAGATATGGAGCTTGTACTCATTGGTTCAGGTAATATTGCTACAGTGCTTGGCAAAGTTTTTTTTGAAAGGGGCATTACTATAAAACAGGTTTATAGCCGGAACTTGAAACATGCACAGGCATTGGCCATTCAAATTGGAGCAAATCCAATTGATCAATTATCAGCTATTAGCCCCAAAGCAGATGCATATATCATAGCAGTTTCTGATCCTGCCATTGCCACTATTACAGCATCTTTAGCATTAGGAGACCAATTAGTGGTACACACAGCAGGATCCGTTTCTCAAGATATTTTGAGTCAATCCAGTTCTAATTACGGGGTTTTTTGGCCTATGAAAATGATTAGAAAAGGACAGGAGGGAATGGGTAATGTGCAAATAGTAATAGATGGTTCATCCAATTCCAATAAATCTTTCCTGTCCAATTTGGCAAGATTAATTGGCGCTCAAGTGGCTTTTGCAGACAATGAGCAAAGACAAAAATTGCATTTGATGGCTGTTGTAGCTTCCAATTTCACCAACCATTTATACCATTTGGCGTCAGATTATTGCAAGAAGAACCATTTAGATTTTAGTTTGTTATACTCTATAATTAGTCAAACAGCAGAGGGGATTCAAGGAAATAATCCAGCTACAACACAAGCTGGGCCTGCTTATAGAGGAGACTATGAGACTATGCAAAAACATATATTGCTTTTAAAGGACGAACCTGTTTTATTGGATTTTTACCGTGATTTCAGTAGGAGTATCCAAGAAAAAAATAGAGAGGGGGAGAGATAAAAAACCCTTCCGGATGTACCAGAAGGGTATATGTGCTAGCAATCAAAAAATACTGTTAGAGGTCCAAGTAAATAATAAAGTGGTGTAAAATAAGGATATTTTTGAATTAACCCATTTTTTTGACAATTTTTTAAAAATGATTTTTTTTAGCATTTCTAAGCCAATTCAACCTTTGAACCAATACTTTTGCAACCCAAAGATTCCAACATGTACAATATTCACATACAATTTGAGCAAAAAGGACTAGCACCCGTAACCCTTTCGGGCATGCCAGCTGGAGATAGTTTATTAGAAATTTGCCTTGATAATGGCATTGAACTTCATCACAATTGTGGTGCAGTCTGTGCTTGTAGTACCTGTCATTTATATGTTGAAAAAGGGGGTGAGTTTTTGCAAGAACTTTCTGACAAAGAAGAGGATTTTATAGATCGCGCAGTAAATCCCAGAATCAATTCTAGGTTAGGTTGCCAATGCGTTTTAGAAAATGGCAGCGGCGATTTGCATATTCGTATTCCAGACCAAACCCAATTTTTGGGAGAATAAACCAATTTCAAATAGAATAGATACTATGAGCCATTTTGAACCGCCTATCTACTGGAACGATCATGAAGACATTGCCATGAAATTATATGAACGTTTTGGGGATGATTTTACTGAATCCAGAATTTACCGCATACGTTTTACCGATTTGTTGGAATGGATCTTAGAAATTCCAAGATTTGAAGGAACTAGGGAACAAAGTACGGAAGGTCATTTAGAAATGATTCAAAGCGCATGGGTATATGAATGGCGCGACAACCAGAAATAGGGTTTTTTGCCTGAATGAGTTACCTTTCAGTCATTAAAGCGTATGAATCTATTGCAACAACTTTCCCAAATTAGCTGTTTTGTTTTTGACATGGATGGGGTGTTAACCGATGGTACCCTCTTGGTTTTACCAGATGGGGTAATGGCTAGGAAAATGAATATCAAAGACGGTTTTGCCCTACAATTAGCCGTTAAAAAGGGGTATACTGTCATGGTGATTTCTGGAGGTAATTCACCAGAAGCAAAAGAAAGATTGTTGAAATTAGGGGTTGACCAGGTTTGGATGGGTGTAAAAGACAAATTGTCCTTACTCAAAACCCTTTTGAATGAAAAAAAAATCCCCATCGCTGAAGTGCTATATATGGGTGATGATATTCCTGATTTAGAAGTGATGCAGACTGTAGGTTTTGCTTGCTGCCCTGCAGATGCGGCCAAGGATATAAGATTAGTTAGTCAATATGTATCACCTTACTCAGGTGGACATGCTTGTGTAAGAGATGTGGTTGAACAAGTACTTAAATTAAGGGGTGATTGGGATTTAAGTACTGGATTATCGGCTAAATAGCCGTTGTGTAAATTTGAAATAAGTCTCCTTTGAAAATAGTAATTGGATTTTTTAGATTAGTCAGGTGGCCTAATTTGGTTTTTATTGGCCTTACACAGTTGCTGTTTGAATATTGCATCTATGAAAGAATATTCCCTGAATCATCTACAGAACAAGTGCAGTTTCCCTTGATTATGTTGGCTTCCATTATTATTGCAGCAGCAGGTTATATTATCAATGATTATTTTGACCTAGATCTGTCTCTTATACACATCTGACGCTGCCGACGACTAGTCGAGTGTTGAT
>CAMFKK010000246.1 GCA_945957225.1 uncultured Sphingobacteriia bacterium
GGATTAGAGCCCTATGGAAGAATAGGCATTGGCGTACTTGAACTCATTGCTTCAGTTCTGATTCTGATACCAGTTAGCAGTGCGTTTGGTGCTTTACTGGCCATGGGATTAATGACTGGGGCAATATTTTCACATGCCACCAAATTGGGCATCATAGTAATGGATGATGGAGGGCAATTATTTATTTATGCAATCTTGGTATTTCTATGTTCCTTGATCTTATTTATCAAGCAAAGAAAAGAATTGTATCAAGTGCTAAATCTAAATGAAAAATATTGGATATGACACACATCAACAAATTAACCACAGAAGAATTTCAAGACATCCATGTTGATTTGATTGATTTCATCAATGCCAGTTTAACCCAACTAAGACATTCCATATCAGCCATAGAGCAAACGGATTATTTAGCAAAAAGGGGAATTCTTTTTGGAGCAAGTATTGGTAGCCATATTAGACATATTCTAGAATTGTTTGTAGAATTGGAAAAAGGATATGCATCTGGATTGGTGCAATATGAGGCAAGGATAAGGGACAAGGATTTAGAAACAAATCCCATATTGGCCATTAGTATGATTGAGAAAATAAGCGCAAGCCTGCTTAAACCCAACAAGCATTTACAGCTTTCCTTTTGTTATAATTTGCATTCCAATAAGGCAAGTTATGTTTCTACCAATTATTGGAGAGAATTGGCTTATAATTTAGAACATTTGATCCACCATATGGCTATCATAAGGATTGGATTAAGTGAAATACCCAACTTTTCCATACCCGAGGATTATGGTGTTGCTTTTGCAACCTTACAATATAGAAAATCATGTGCACAGTAACCTATCATCCCACTGATTCTGGATTTTATATCTGTTCAAGTAGGGATGAACATATTACTAGAAAAAAGGCTTTCCCACCAATGCCTATTAAACATCTAGGCACAAATCTTTTATGCCCTATTGATCAGAAAGCGGGTGGAACTTGGCTTGCCATCAATCAATATGGATGGGTTGGAATTTTATTAAATGGGGGCAAGAAAAAACATATTCCACATGGTCCTTATCAAAAAAGTAGGGGTTTGATTGTATTGGATATTTTGGCATTAGAAGACCCTTTACATGGATTTCATGCAATTGATCTTGCTAATATTGAACCATTTACTTTGGTATTGGCAAAACAACAGTTGCTGTATGCTTGTATCTGGGATGGGGCAAATAAATTGATGGAATATCCAGATGCTTCAAATAAACATATATGGAGCAGCGCTACTTTATACGATGGAGCTGCCAAACAAAAAAGGGAAAACTGGTTTTGGGATTGGTCTTCCAAACATTCCGTAGTTAACAGATTGGCTATTCTGGATTTTCATTTACACACAGGGAATGAAGATCCCTCTATAGCCATCAAGATGAAAAGAGATGAAATATTAGAAACGGTTAGTATCAGCTGTATTCATTGGGAAAATGAAAAAGCTATTTTTGACTATTATGATTTACAAGAAAACAACATTTCTGAATCCAATATTTTTTTCACAACCCAAGAATTATCCATCATTTAAAACATGTTTCAAGGAATCAGAAAATCAGTGCTTTGGATTAAATTAACCCATTGGGAATATTGGTCTTTTCATGCATTATACGCACCCCTTTACCCCTATTGGATATGGCTTTGCATTCGTGCACGTACTAGTTTTTTTATCAATACAGCTAACCCACTTATCAAAAATGGTGGTTTTTTAATGGAAAGCAAAAAAGAGATTTATGACTTAATCCCTTTGGAATATTACCCAAAAACATTGTTGGTGGAACCAGGTTCTGATTTTGAATATATAATCCATCAAATAAAGGATCTAGGATTAGAATACCCTTTAATTGCCAAACCTGATATTGGAATGAGGGGGATTGCCGTTAAGAAAATCATATGCTTAGATGAACTCAAAGAATATGCATCAAAGAATAAAATGGCCTATTTAATTCAATCATTTGTTTCTTATGAAAGAGAAGTAGGCATCTTTTATGTAAGATTACCCTATGAGTCAAAAGGAAAAATCACGGGTATTGTATCAAAGGAATTTCTAAACTTAACTGGAGATGGCCAATCAACAGTCTTAGCATTGATGCAAAAAAATGAACGTTCCATATTGCAAATCCCCTATTTTGAAAAATTTGAACCCAAAACACTTACAAAAGTCATTGCCAAAGATGAAGTGCTATTGCTGTCTCCTTATGGCAATCACGCAAGAGGAGCAAAATTCATAGATATCACCGAGCTCAATTCACCAGGCCTAACTGATGCCATTAATCAAATCTGTTTACAGATACCAGAATTCTATTTTGGAAGACTTGATATCAAGTTTCAGGATTGGGAATCTCTTTGCCAGGGTAAGCACTTATCCATTATTGAACTAAATGGAGCTGGAAGCGAACCAACCCATATCTATGATCCCAAACATTCCGTATTCTTTGCCTGGGCAGAGATTATCAGACATTGGAAATTGTTGCAACAAATCAGTATCTATAATCACCGTAACCAAAAGATCCCTTATATGGGATGGAAAAAAGGCATACAGATGCTAAAAGACAACCATCAATACATACAACGGTTAGAAGCCAGTCAATAATCTTAAAAATATTTAATTTCTTATTTGATTTAAAATAAATAGTTTTCTTGTTCATACAGCTTTCATGGAAAACATCAATCACCTAAACCCAGACAAATGGGTAGACTTATACGGAGATCAATTATACGTTTATACCTACGCAAGGGTTCAGGATAAGGGCATTGCAGAAGACCTTGTACAGGAATCCTTTTTAAGTGCTTGGAAAGCCAAGAACAGTTATAGAGGAGAAGCTTCTGAAAAAAATTGGCTGTATCAGATTTGTAAGAACAAAATCATTGACCATTATCGGTCAATGAAAAAAAACAAATCTGATTTACTTGATCCTACAGAAAATGATTATTTTGACAATGCAGATCATTGGACAGCGCAAACAAAGCCGTCAGTTTGGAATGTGGATTATGAACAACCTATAGTTCATAAAGAGTTTTATAAAGTCTTAGAACTTTGTAAGCAGAAATTAAAAGAATTACAACTTCAGGTTTTTGTCTTAAAATACCAAGAAGAATTAGACACAGTAAAAATTTGTGAAGTGTTAGACATCAGCCAAGCTAACTATTGGGTATTGATACATAGAGCCAAGTTACAATTACGTGCCTGTCTTGAAAAAAATTGGATAAATATTTAAAACTGGTTTTATGAAAAAACATATTATGATTACCTGCAAAAGAGCCAGCTTTCTAGTTTCCAAAAAGGAGGAGGGCAAAATAGGTATTATAGAACAAATGCAGTTACATATGCATTTAAGCATTTGTAGCCTTTGCAGGTTATTTGAAAAACAAAGCTGGTTGATTGGAAGCAACGCAAAGAATTTGCATATTCACAATGAAGCACATTTATCTGATAGCAAAAAGCAAGCCATCAAAAACTTACTGAAAAATAATACCCACAATTTGTAAGTAATCATAGAAGGCATCGTCTTTAAAATAAAAAAATGAAAAACTATTTAATTCTTTGTTTAGTATTTCTTCTAGCGCTTGGCCAAGACGTTTTTGCACAAAAATCACCCGTGTATATTAAAAATGGAAAAGCCATAGATGGTTATGATGTTGTTGATTTTCACCTTTCTAAAAAAGCTACTAAAGGCGATGATGCATTTGTTACAAAATGGAATGGGGCAGACTGGTATTTCTGCAATGCACAAAATTTGAACTTATTTAAAGCAAGTCCAGAAAAATACGCACCAGCTTTTGGGGGATATTGTGCCTACGGACTATCACAAGGACACAAAGCCCCAACATTAGTAGAGACTTGGACCATTTTAAAAGATACCCTTTATTTTAATTACAATTTGAAGGTAAAGGAGAGATGGATGGTTAAAACTGACTCCTTGATACAAGTAGGTCAAAAGAATTGGGAAAGCATAAAAGATAAAGAATAGTAACCAAGAAAAATCAGCATTAATATGCTTCATTTGCTTACATTACTGCGCTAGATTATTTTCCAATACAGAACTTAGAAAAAATAAAATCTAGCTGGTCTTCATTGGTAATCTCACCAGTAATCAAACCAAGGTAATGTAAGCATTGACGAATATCAAGCGCCAACAAGTCACCTGTAATATGCATATCCAAGCCTTCTGCAACATCGTTCAGAGAAGTTGCTAATTGCTTGAGTGCATCATAGTGGCGTGCGTTGGTTACCACAGTTGCTTCTACATTTAAATCTCCTTTCACGGCTTTAGAAACCAGCACTTTTTTGAGTTCATCAATTCCTTGACGTTGTTTTGCAGATATAAATATAATGTCTGGCACTTGGCTAAAAGCTGCTACAGAAGCGGGTTCTGCGGCATCAGACTTATTTGCAATGAGTAAGTATTTGATGCGCTCTTTATCAAAAATAGCAACCATTTCTTTCAGCTCATTTATAGAAAGGTCATTTTGATCAAACAAGTATAGGACCAGGTCAGCGGCACGCATTTTCTCAAAACTCTTTTCTATACCAATGGTCTCAATACTATCGCTACTATGTTCTCTAATCCCCGCCGTATCAATTAGTCTAAATAGAATGCCATCAATATTCAAAACCTCTTCAATGGTATCGCGCGTAGTTCCTGCCAATTCACTAACAATGGCTCTGTTCTCATTTAAGAGGGTGTTCAACAATGTTGATTTACCCGCATTGGGTTTACCAATAATAGCAACCTG
>CAMFKK010000247.1 GCA_945957225.1 uncultured Sphingobacteriia bacterium
CCGAGAAAGCTTGGTCAAAGCTTGCCTTGCGAAGCTTGGCAAAAGCCTGCCTTGCAAAGCTTGGCAAAAGCTTGCCGAGAAAGCTTGGTCAAAGCTTGCCTTGCGAAGCTTGGCAAAAGCTTGCCTTGCGAAGCTTGGCAAAAGCCTGCCGAGCAAAACTTGGCCAAAGCCTACCAAGCGCAAGAATGGTAGGCAGTCCCGAAGGAACCTTAAATGAATTTATTAAAAAACTATCATTTGCTTTTGCTTAAACGGTAGATAAATGCCCGCTACTTACTTTGAAGCACCACCCTAAACCCACCCCCACGATATTCCTGAGTTCGAAAGAAATTATTGCGGTTTGCAACTCGGCAGTCATCGGGTAAGTAGGACCAGCTACCACCCCGCAAAACATGTACACTCCCCTCTGACGGCCCTTGGGGATTTGTTGATGGACTGTTGCTGTAATAAGATGCATCATACCAGTCACTACACCATTCCCAGACATTGCCACTCATATCATAAAGCCCCAATTCATTAGGCTTTTTACTACCACAGGCCTGTGTTTGACCACCTGCATTATTGTTATGCCAACCAACTTGGTCTAAATCATTACTACCGGCATAAGTATACCCTTTGCTTTTTTTCCCACCACGGGCAGCAAATTCCCATTCAGCATCTGTTGGAAGCCGGTAATTTTTGCCAGTACTTTCACTCAATCAATTGCAATAGGCATTGGCTTCATCAAAACTGATATTTACCATGGGATGTTGATCATTCCAGCCCCAACTAGGTGCAGGAGGCATAGTCCTACCACTGGCCTTGCAAAATGCCTTGTATTCTGCCACAGTTACTTCATATTTACCCATTTTAAAGCTGCTGATTGTTACGGTATGTGCAGGCTTTTCATAAGCTTCGGTGCCACCCATTTTAAAACTGCCACCCTTTACATTTTTCATTGCAGGGCGTTGAGCCATGGTTTGAATTACCAAAGCAATGCTGAGCGTAAAGAAAAGAAAAAATATTTTTTTCATACTAAATTGATATTTTCTAAACTATGAAAACTGGCGATTTTTTTTAAATAAAATGACTCCATTTCATCATGTGCATAGTGTGAAACTCCTCACCTAACATCGCGAAGCAAAAAACTACTTACTCCCCGGCATCACCGTAACAATCACTCTCTGATACCTTGTCAACGCAGGTATTCCATTATCCGTTACCGCCAATATGATATGCAAAGTTTCAGGCTTAGTCACTTTGGGTGCTACAAAAGATGCAAGAACATTTTTTGCATTGGCAATTTTAATGGCCGATTTTGATTCATAAGTACCAACCTCCCTATAATAGATCCACTCATAGGAAAGGGTATTTTTATCAGGATCATTTGATGGACTAGCATCCAATAAAACGGTATCCCCAGATACCACCCTAAGTTCATTGTCATGAGCCAATTTTGCCACTGGTGGATGATTGGCTTCAGCATAAGTTTTAATGGACCAATCAATCCTGGCTGCAAAATCGTTTTGATATGCCTGCCTCCATCTCCAGATAGTGGCTTTATTGCTGGTCTGAAAACTGCTATCAAATCCCATCACTTCATCCTCAGCATTGGTCCAAATGGGTCTTGTCTCAGGTTCATAAAACCATTTCTCCGTTTTAGGAGTGTATAACTCATATCTACCACCCCAACTTCCATAATTGGGATGTTCTGAGTTACCCAAACCATTATTGATAAGATACAAAAAACTAGGTGTATCTCCTTCCATCAAATACTTGGTAGTGGGATGTTCCGCCCCAAGAGGACCATGGTTTTTTCGAATATTTTTATCCAACCAAGGATTGTCAACTATGGCAAAATTGGCACCTGAAAACCTTCCATTAAACTTGTCACCGCTAATTCCTGTCCATGTTCCATGGTGATAGGCCCCCTTATCATTGGTTCCTGGACTACAGATATAAAATACGCCAGGAAAATTTTTCCGGATCCAGGGACCTGTATCATCCTGATCTGAAATGGTATATACCCTTAGTTTAGATTGAATAGCTGCTAATTGCTTTTTAGATTTGGTTGCTTGCAATTTCCACAATGCTTGGGCAAGACAGTTGGGACCACCCCAAACCAATACCCATAATGGCCTACTATCTTCTTTTTCCAAAGCTTTGATAATCCAGTCAGAACCTTCACTATCCTTACCCTTTCCAACAGCATCCATACCAAAATCCGGATATCCTTCTTTTAATATGGACTTTAAATAATTGGTATCAGGATAACCAGATTCATGCAGTAATAAATTCTCCCTCACTTTTCCATAAGCTGTGATAATCTCACTAATTCGCCAAGCGGCAATTTTCTTTTTCTGGTGCAAAGAAGTGGTGGCAACCAATCCTTCAATATCCCAATGATTGGCATAAGTCATAAACCTAACCATGGACTGAGCATCATCAGGTTCATTTTCAATATCTGTTAATACCATTACCCTTAATTTTTCTGAAGGGTTTTGTGCATGATTGAGTAAAGTCATCATTAGGCAACCAAATAATAGAACAAGTTTTTTCATATTATCCCGTTTGAACATTAATTATGTATGGAGGTATGCAACCAGCATCCTTACTGTAGCCATTCCCAACGTTTAGCCCAATCTTCTAAATAAGCTTTTCTATGTTTTGAAATGGTTTTAGCGCCTTGAAATTCTCCAATATAAAATGACTTGTCAGTTAGATCTGAATACCAATGTTTTCCTAATAAATAGTCACTGACATTGGCTTTACCTGGCCAAGGATTTCTGCTCACATAGCTTCCAAGTAAACCATTTAAAGCTGGAATGGCACTCTCAGTAACATAAGTAGCAGTTTCTTCTTGTTTTGGAGCATATCTAAAAGCATAGAGGCCATTTCCCAAATAATAACCTGGCCATTTTTGCCCGGAGATTAAAACATTAAAACAAATAGAATCTTGGGGAATAGCTATTGTTGGACCTTTGAAATGCCATTCCAATATAGCATAAGTGGATACCGAGTCTTGAACACTTGAATTGCCATGGAATATATAATGAGCGCTATTCCGAATGGTTGCAAAACTTCCTCCCCAACTTTCAGCTGTTGGATCATTGGGGTTCCCAAATAACAAATAAGCAAGAGAGGGTGTATCTCCCATCTTGATTTGCCCTTTATAATAGTTGACAAAATCCAAACCCATTTGACCCCTGCCCTTGATGTAATTGTTGTAGTAGTTTTTTCCAGTTAGATTTTCAGGAGCTTCTTGGTCTAAAAACCAACCTCTAGAGGTTGCATTGTTTTCAATGATCCAAAGATTGGGATGATGGGTAGCAATATAATGATAGGCATTAGGTCCCCATTTTTTATTGGGTCCGCCTATCCAGTAAACTTTGATTTTTTGTTCAATATCGGGTGCATCATGCAAAGCTTGGGCCAGGTCTTCCAGTCCACCCCAAATCAATACCCATAAAGGTTGTGTACTTGGTTTCCTTGCACAGGAAATAATCCAATCAGACCCTTCTGTTGCATTAGTATATCCTTTAAATGGAGCCGCTTTTCTGGTACCTTGTTTGGATATGGATTGCAAATAGGCAGGACTGGGAAAACCCTTTTCATGACTTGCCAGTTTTGGCAAATCTTTTTCATACAGAACAATCATGGCATGAATATTATTCACCGATCCACCTTTAAAAGCGGTAGAAACAAAGCCCTCCAATTGAAACTGATTGGCATACATTAGTAGATGTATCATGGATTGGTTATCATCTGGATCTGTACCACCTATATCAGTACTGATCAGCACCCTTGGTTTGGGAAAAGCTTGGGCCAAGATGGCAGAACCTGTCATCAGTAGAACAACCATTAGCCAGATCTTTTTAAAACCATTGGATATATGCATATACAATTGGGTTAATTCATTTTCAGCATTGCAAATTGATTTGTTTTTGCCATTCCAAATACTGTTTCAAAACACTAGTTGCATCAATAGGTTGAATAGATTGCTTTTCAGACACCACCGTTGACAATGCATCAAGACTTTCAAAGACACCAGCTTTCAAACCAGCCAAAAGTGCTGCCCCTAGAGCCGATACATCGGGCATGCCAATAAGTGCAATTGGTTTATTTAAAATATCTGCTATCATTTGTACCACAAAATCATTTACTGTAATACCACCATCCGCATTTAACACTTTTAGAGGAATGCCTGCGTCTTTTTCCATGGCCACTATCACATCTTTAATTTGATAAGGAATGGATTCCAATGCCGCCCTTACAATGTGGTGCTTGTTGGATGCAAAACTGAGACCTGTAATGGAAGCTTTTCTATCCATCTGCCAATGAGGTGAGCCAAGACCACTAAATGCAGGCACCAAGTACACGCCAGCATTGTCCTTTACAGCTTTTGCCATTGCTGCGGTTTCTTTTGAATCCTGAAACAATCCCAGTTCATTTTTCAACCACTCAATGGTAGCCCCACAAGAGACAATGACACCTTCATAAGCATAGTCTACCCGGTCTTCGACACTCCAACAAACCGTTGTGACCATGCCGTTTTTGGAGATAGTTGGGTTAGCGCCAATATTCATTAAAATACTACTGCCAGTTCCCAAAGTTGCTTTGGCCGTTCCTGATTCGAAGCAACCTTCACCAAATGCTGCTGCATGTGAATCCCCAATCAATGCATGAATAGGAATGGGATGTTCCATAAGCCCATTTGCGGTGGTAGTTCCAAACAAACTTGCAGACGGTTTTAATTCAGGCAATTGAATATTGGAC
>CAMFKK010000248.1 GCA_945957225.1 uncultured Sphingobacteriia bacterium
CCGTTAACTCGTCCGTTTGTTTGCGTGTGTATTCGCTGCAACCAGGAGCAGCAATGGCCAACACAGTTTCAGCATTGTCAAAAACACCAAAGCCTGCACCATTGATTAATTCACCAGTAGCATGCAATTGACCACCCTTTAAGAAAGCAGATTTTAGGTTGGCAATCTTCATTCCAAAACGGATATCTGGTTTGTCATTTCCAAACTGCCACATGGCGTCTTCCCAGCTCATGCGTTCTACGGTTTCTGTATAGTCTATATTCTTAACGTCTTTGAAAATGCGCTTTACCAAACCTTCAAACATGTTCAAAATGTCTTCCTGTTCAACAAACGCCATTTCACAATCAATCTGTGTAAATTCAGGCTGACGGTCTGCGCGTAAGTCTTCATCGCGGAAGCATTTTACAATTTGATAGTACCTATCGTATCCACTTACCATCAGCAATTGCTTAAAGGTTTGTGGTGATTGAGGCAACGCATAAAATTGACCAGGATTCATTCTTGATGGCACCACAAAATCGCGAGCACCTTCAGGAGTAGACTTAATCAAAAATGGCGTTTCAATATCCATGAAATTATTTTCATGTAGATAGTTGCGCGTACTTCTATTAACAGCATAACGCAGTTCCATATTTTTTTTCAGTGCATTTCTGCGCAAATCCAAGAAGCGGTATTTCATGCGCAAGTCATCTCCACCATCCGTATCATCCTGAATGGTAAATGGAGGCACGGCAGACTTGTTCAAGATTTTAAAACTGCCAATGGCAATTTCAATTTCGCCTGTGGCGATGTTCGCATTCTTGTTACTGCGTTCCTGAACCTTACCAGTGGCTTGCAAAACAAATTCTCTACCCAGCGGATTGGCGTCAAGTACGCTATTCAATTCTTCTCCAAATAATAATTGGGTAATACCATATCTATCGCGCAGATCCACAAATGTAATGGCACCAAATTTTCTAACGGTTTGTACCCAGCCTGCTAGGGTTACTTCTTGGCCAGCATGAGCCAGTCTCAATTCTCCACAAGTATGTGAACGGAACATAATAATTGGTTTGAAATGTCAATTCCCGAATAGCTATTCGGGCCGCAAATATAACCGAAAAGGGGCTGGAAAGGGCCAAAATGTTCGTCTAACTGTATCTTTGCCGCTCATGAGCAGCATTCCCGTTTCTAAATCTACCCACCGAATAGCGGTAGCCGTCTTTTTTTTCTTGGCAGGATTGAGCTTTGCCAGTTGGGCAAGCCGGATTCCAGATATCAAGCTTCATTTGAGTTTGAGTGAGGGAAGTTTGGGTTTAATCCTTTTTGCCCTTCCAACGGGTATCATGAGTAGTTTGCCCTTTACTGGCTGGATTATCTCCAAATGGAGTAGTAGAACCATTTTGCTCATAGCATCTATTTTATACCCCCTAACCTTGGTCTTGATAGGGATGGTTCAAACTCCCATTCAATTGGCTGGAACCCTATTTCTGTTTGGCACTTGGAGCAATTTTTTCAATATTGCTGTGAATACACAGGCCATTGCTGTTGAACAACTCTATGGCAAAACCATTATGGCATCCTTTCACGGTATTTGGAGTTTGGCGGGTTTTACAGGAGCCGCCGTTGGCACCCTGATGATCTCAATGGAACTGGTTCCATTTTGGCATTTCACTATCATTACTTCGCTATCAATACCGGTTGTGTTATTGGCCAATAGGTATACGGTAAAACAAGACGCTCAAACCGGAAAACAACCCTTATTTGCCAAGCCTGACAAAACCATTCTTTTATATGGATTGATTGCTTTTGGAAGTATGGTTTGTGAGGGCACCATGTTTGACTGGTCAGGGGTCTATTTTCAAAAAGTGGTAGAAGCGCCAGTTCAATGGGTTACACTGGGTTATCTGTTGTTTATGGGAGCCATGGCCACAGGCCGATTTATCTCAGATAGATTTACCACAAGATTTGGCATTAAACCCATTTTACAAGCCAGTGGGGCATTGATTGCAACAGGCTTGATGCTATCTGTCATTTTTCCTTTTATAATTATTGCCGGTCTTGGTTTTTTGATGGTGGGTCTTGGCGTCTCTTCTGTGATACCCCTCATCTATAGCGCAGCCGGAAGATCCAAAACCATGAATCCTGGTGTTGCACTTGCAGCAGTATCCACTATTGGATTTATTGGGTTTTTATTAGGCCCACCTTTAATAGGAAGCATTGCCCAATTTTCTAGTCTTAGAGGCTCATTTACCTTGATTGCATGTTTGGGACTATTGATTACAGTGTTGGCAAAAAAAATGCACTGATGGCTCAGTGCATTGAAATGATGCAAATAATTTTTTATCCAATTAGATGAGGAACAAATCGGCTTTTATTATCAGTGATTAAACTGTCCGCTTCTCTAATACCCATCCCTGCAGACTCTTGACCAATGACCCAGGATCCAATCACAGGATAATGATCGCTGAAATTGGGAAGGGTAAATAGTTCTTGATAAATATATCCTTCTGCACCATATTGCCCTTCTGTTTTGGCAAGTCCAATATTTTTCATGACCAAATCTATATTGGCACCCTCTCTAGACAAAATGGGTTTCTTGACATAATTACTCAATTTACCGGCTTCAAAATAAGCAGGCAGCAAATAAGGACAATTAGGATAGAGCTCCCAAAGTATGGGCAAGATGGCTTTGTTTGACAAAATCATTTTCCAAGCAGGTTCTATCCAAAGGGCTTTGTTTTTGTCTTCCAACATATTTTTTCCAAAGCTTTCACTGAGTAACCATTCCCAAGGATAGAGCTTGAAAATATTTTTAATGGGCTGGTTTTCTAGGTCTAAAAATTCCCTGTTTTCAGCATCCCATCCAATATCGTCAATAAAGATCAACTTGGTTTCTAAACCAGCTTGAATGGCACAGTCTCTCAGATATTCTGTATTGGTTAAATCTTCTAGTGTTTCTTTTAAACAGGTAAAATATAAAGGACCATGATTCAAATAATTTTTCAGGTATTTCCAGTAATCAATTAATTTTTCATGTACACTGTTAAACTGATCCTTGTCCTTGTCAAAATCCTTTAACCAGAACCATTGCACAATCCCAGCTTCGTACAAACTAGTTGGTGTGTCTGCATTAAATTCCAGCATTTTTATTTGACCCTCTTTATAACAAAGGTCAAACCTGCCATATATAGCAGGATGGTCTTCTGTCCAAGATCTTTCAATCATGGGGATAGCCCAAGTTGGAATATTGAATTTGGCATAGAGACCTTGATCCATCACGTGTTGCACGGCACCCAGGCAACAATCATAGAGTTCTGCTGTAGCTTTTTCTATGGCCAGAATTTCTGACATACCAAATTGATAATAAACGGATTCATCCCAATAAGGAATATTAGTGGTATGAAAACCAAAGCCTAATTTCTCTACTTCTGTTTGCCAATTATTTCTGGTTGTAATTTTTATTCTTTGCATCTGATTTGTTCTTATGATGAAACACTAAATCCACTTCTACCAAATCCGCCCCTAGTTACAGCTCCTTTAAAGCCATTGCTCCCAATATTAGAACTTGGATGTATAGCACTAGAATAATAACCAGCACGCTGATAGCTGCCATTATTATAATTACCATAAGGTCTAAAAGCATAGTACCAGAGCAAAGCTGTACCAATGCCACTGTGATGGTGAACCCTTGTATAAGGGGCCGTGCTATCACTTCTAATATGCACTTTGGCATTATCGTCCCAGTCATTTTTCTTTGGCTGATTACAACTGGCCAGTGTTGCGGTGATTAACACCAATTGTATATAGGATGATTTCTTCATGTTGTTTACTTTACCGTAATATAGATTTCATATTCTTTTTTCACTGTTACGTCTTTCATATCGCCATCGGCGTTTTCAGCAACAGTTCTTTTTAATCCCAAGCTTGGAACCGTGTCACGGTATTCAATATTTTTAACAATAGCATTGTCTTTCCATACCGCATGGGTTGTTATTAAGACATCGCGCAAGCTATCTAATTGTTCTACTTTAACGGCGCTTTCAATAGCACCGTCTTTATTCACGGTGTTGGTAATATCTTCGTTTTTTTCAGTGTCTTCGCAGGAGATGAGCAAGAAAAGTGCAGCAGCTCCCAGTATCGCAAGTACGATGGGTTTCATGTTGGTATACATCAATGTCAGTTTTTAAATTTGGTTGCGTGTTGGTCCTATAGACCGCAATCCGCTAATTAGGTAATCGCACTAAAGATAACCTGCACAGGGCTGGAACTTCTTTTTGTGGAGCAAAATTTTTTGAGGATTGCTGTTGACAGTTATAGTCGGTGAATTTCTGGTGGTTTTACACGTTGACGAAAACGAGCAAATAGAAATTCAATAATGTGGTTCATGTTGCATGGGAGCGAGGCTCCGTTTACTTTGATACAGTAAAGATATAGCGGAGCAATACTTGCTTCAAAGGGCATGTGGGTCAAACGGGACAGGCAATAAGACCAGTGGTAAAGTATGTTTGATGAGTGGTAAAATCTGTAAAAAAATGCGGAATTTGCTACAATGTTTCAAGTTCATTCTGATGACTGGGCTTCCAATACCCATAATAAAAGCCCAAAATCAAGAGTCCAAGTGTAAATGGAATCAGTGCTAAGTGCTTCATTGTCAACCCTCCAGGAATAGGAATGGTATCAAAACCCAGGAATTCGCTGACCATCCAATAGGAATTAGCACTGATCCAGATAGTAATGGCCAAATTATGACAGAGTTCACTCATATAC
>CAMFKK010000249.1 GCA_945957225.1 uncultured Sphingobacteriia bacterium
GAAGACCAAGACGTGGTTCACCAATTTGGTGTAAAAATCTTTGCCACCACTGATGTAAAAGTCACCAATCTATTAGGAGTTCTAGGAGCTTACACGGCACATACACTCATTTTCAGAGGCTTTGGAATTGCGGCTTATTTGTTTTGTACTTTCTTTTTTGTTCTAGGCATGAACTTATTGTTTGATAAGAAAATTTTCAAACTGGTTAGGAATATCAAATATGTTTTAGTGGGTTTATTCTTATTGAGTATGGCTGCCGCTTTTGCTAGTAAGGGCGCTGCTTTTTCATGGGGTGGAGCGGTAGGTGAATTAGAATCAGATTGGTTTGTTAAATGGTTGGGTCAATTTGGAACGGGTGCATTATTAGCCATGGCCGTATTTACCTATGTGATCTGGCGCTTTAATCCCAGCTTTCATTTGCCGGAGTGGAATTTTAAAAAATCAACGGAAGGGCCTATTGCTGGCGCGATGCCCGATTTGACCGATGACGAAACCCCCGTATTCAAAGAGTGGGATGCACTAGGAACAGAAGCCAAATTATTTATTCATGATACCCAAGAGCCCGCCAAAGGCAATAGTTTAAAAGGAGATGGAACTGCTGTATTGCAAGTAAAAGAAGCAGAGCAGACTTCCAATCCCATGAATGATTTTGGCATTTTAGAAAGGGAGGATGAAACTGAAGAAGAGGAAACAGTAATGGAAGAGATAGAAGAGGAAGAGGAAGAAGTCCCATTTGTATCGGATATTCCAGCCATCACCGTTGCCCCAATCACGCTTTCTAAAAACACATCCAGAGAATCTGTAAACCCAGATTTGGAATTAGAAATCAAAGCAGTTCCAACACCAGAAGAACCTAGTATCCCCGCTAAGGCTGCAGTGGGATCTATTGGAACCAAGTATGATGTTACACTGGATCTGAAAAATTACAAGTATCCCACTTTGGATTTGTTAGAAACCCATGGCAGTGAAAAAATTGTACATGATCCAGCAGAACTAGAGACGCATAAGAATCAGATTATTGCAACGCTCAAGAACTACGATATTGCCATCCAAAGAATTGCAGCTACTGTTGGGCCAACAGTAACACTATATGAAATTGTACCAGCGCCAGGTGTGAGAATTAGTAGAATCAAAAACCTGGAAGATGATATTGCGCTTAGTTTGGCTGCCCTTGGAATCCGGATTATTGCCCCCATTCCAGGAAAGGGCACCATTGGTATTGAAGTACCCAATGTGCGCAAGAGTGTAGTGAGTATGAAAACCTTGCTGGCTTCTGAAAAATTCCAGAACAACCATTTTTCTTTACCCATTGCCATTGGTAAAAAAATTGACAATGAGAATTTTATTGTAGACCTAGCAGCCATGCCACACTTGCTCATGGCAGGTGCAACAGGTCAGGGTAAATCTGTTGGTATTAACACCCTTTTGGTTTCACTCTTGTATAAGAAACATCCATCACAATTAAAGTTTGTATTGGTAGATCCCAAGAAAGTAGAATTGAGTTTGTATAGGGTCATTGAAAAACATTTCTTGGCCAAATTACCCGGAGAGGAAGAGTCCATTATTACCGATACCAAGAAAGTGGTACATACCCTCAACGCCCTTTGTATAGAAATGGACACACGCTATGACCTACTTAAAGAAGCAGGTTGTAGAAATATCAAAGAGTACAATGAGAAATTTACATCGCGCAAGCTTAACCCAGAAAAAGGACACCAATATTTGCCTTTTATAGTGTTGGTGGTTGATGAGTTTGCTGATTTGATCATGACTGCAGGTAAGGAAGTAGAAATGCCAATTGCCCGTTTGGCTCAGTTGGCCCGTGCCATTGGTATTCACTTAATCATTGCCACACAAAGACCATCGGTGAATATTATTACCGGTACCATCAAGGCTAACTTCCCAGCTCGTATTGCGTTTAAGGTATCTTCTAAAATTGATAGTAGAACCATTTTGGATGCTGGAGGTGCAGAACAATTGATTGGTAAGGGCGATATGCTTATTAGCTATAATGGAGAAATCACTCGTTTGCAATGCGCTTTTGTAGATACCCCAGAAGTAGAGAAAGTCTGTGCCTTTATTGAAGCCCAACAAGGCTATCCACAAGCATTCTTGTTACCGGAGTATGTAGATGAAAAAGACTTGGAAGGAAAGGATTTTGATAGCGGAGACCGAGATCCCTTGTTTGAAGACGCGGCCCGATTAATTGTTCAAAGTGGCATTGGTTCTACCTCTCTTATTCAACGTAGGATGAAACTGGGTTATAACCGTGCCGGTAGGCTGATGGATCAATTAGAAGCTTCAGGAATAGTAGGTCCTAATCAAGGTTCCAAAGCAAGAGAAGTGCGGTTTAAAACCGAGATGGAACTAGAGCAATATTTAGATTCATTATAAAGGAATAACAATCATTGTTAAGTTTGTTGACCGATTTAAACCTTGTTCAAACCGATTAGTCAATAGCTTTAAGGCGCAGACTATTTCCCAAACCTTGGAAGTTGTATATTTGCGCCAGAAATAAGACTATGCGAAAAATTTACTTACCCCTGTTTTCTGTCCTGTTTATTTGCAGTCAACTATTTGCACAGAATGACCCCAATGCCAAGAAAGTATTGGAATCAGTAAGTGCTAAAGTAAAAGGATTCAAAGGAATCTCTGCCAATTTTACCATTAAATCAGTAAGTGCAAAAGGGAAAGACAATGGTACTAAAACCGGTACTATTGCCATCAAAGGCCAGAAATACCTTTTAAAACAGGGTAAGAATGAAATTATCTGTGATGGTACTACCATCTATAATTTTGACGGGGCTAAAACCATTACCAAGTCTTTATTGGAAGAGTCTAATCAGACGCTGAGCCCTCAAAATTTGTTGTCTAATTTTTATGACAAAGACTTTAATTATAAATTGGTTTCTTCAGCAGGTAATTTTCACGAAATTGAAATGACACCAATTGATAAGCGTAAGAGTTTTCAAAAAGTGAATGTATATATTGACAAATCCAAGAGCATTATTACCAAGGCTAAGGTCTTGGACAAAAGCAATAACACGCTGGAATTTATACTTAGCAATTTGAATACAGCTGCTAATTTGCCTGACGCTAGTTTTCAATTTGTAAGAACCAAGTATCCCAAAGACGCTGAAATCTTAGATTAATTCAAACCAACTATAACAATTCTTTTAAAAACCATTTGCCAATGCAAATGGTTTTTTTATGTGTTGTTTGTACTTTCAGACCATGAAACAATTGACTTTTTTGCTTTTGGCTGTTTTGCTCCAACAAATATCAATGGCCCAATTTACAGTTAGATTGGTGGTGACCGATGTGGCTACAAAAAAGAACGAGGATATTTATGTTGCAGGTAATTTCAATAATTGGAATCCCAAAGACGAAAACTATAAACTTAAAGTCTTTGGTGGAAGCCGTAAATCAGTGGTCTTAAAAGACCTTGCAGCTGGTGTGTATGCCTTTAAATTTACCCGTGGTGGTTTTGATAAAGTGGAAACCACGGCTGATGGAAGAGATATTGCTGATAGGGTATTAGAAGTAAATGGAGACCTCTCTTTGGACCTGACCATTGCTGGTTGGAAGGATGAGTACCCAGACAAACCCAAGCGCTACACAGCCAGCCCACAAGTGAAAATTTTGGATACCGCTTTTCAAATGCCCCAACTAAATAGGCAGCGTAGAATCTGGGTCTATTTACCCAAGGGTTATGCCAGTTCTGGAAAAACCTATCCTGTTCTGTATTTACAAGATGGTCAAAACCTTTTTAATGAACAAACTGCCGCTTTTGGAGAATGGGGTGTAGACGAATGTCTGGACAGTTTACAGCAAAAAATGGGGAAAGAATGTATAGTTGTGGGTGTGGATCATGGGGTTAATAAACGCATAACTGAATATAATCCCTATAGCCATGCTCAATATGGCATAGGAGAGGGTAAAGAATATGCCGCATTTCTGGCAAAGACTTTGAAACCCTTTATAGATGGGAAGTTTAGGACCAAGAAATCAGCTGCCAATACCTTTGTTGGAGGAAGCAGTATGGGAGCTGTTATTAGTTTATATGCCATTACCCAATATCCTGAATCTTTTGGTGGTGGTCTTCTTTTTTCACCAGCATTTTGGGTATCTCCTGAATTATATGCAGCCGTTGAAAAATTCAATCCTTCTTTGGCACCTAAACTCTATTTCTATACGGGTGGTAAAGAGAGTGCTACTATGGTAGCGGATATGAAAAAAATGACTGACCTCTTAGATAAAAAGCAAAATATACAGATTAGGAAAGTGGTAAACCCCTTGGGTCAACACAATGAATCGTATTGGCGAGCAGAATTTGCGGATGCTTGGTCTTGGTTATTTAGAGACTAATTTGGAATCAAATAAGTGACACCTTCAATAGCAAGGTCTGTATTGGGGAAAGTCTCCTTGGTTTCGCTTAAGAATTGATCCAGTTTTTCGTATTTGCTACTAAAATGGCCAATCAATAACTTTTTAGCCATCGCTTTAGCGGCAATACTGGCGGCTTGTGTAGTGGTACTATGAAACCTGGCAAATGCCCTTTCTTCCAAATCTTTTAGATAAGTGGTCTCATGGTAAACCATTGTTGCCCCTTGAATTTTATCTAAGAAATTCTCGGTAAACAAAGTGTCTGCACAAAAAGCATAAGAC
>CAMFKK010000250.1 GCA_945957225.1 uncultured Sphingobacteriia bacterium
CGAGATAGGCTCCGGTCTCGTGGGCTCGGAGATGTGTATAAGAGACAGTGTTGGACCTGTCATGGTTTCTTTACCCATGTATTTATCAGAAGAACGCCAATAAAAACTATTAGTGACCATTTGACCTTTATCATCTTTGATCTCTAGATAAATAAATTGAACAGCCGTGTTTGATTTACTAAAATCTAATTGCAACAGATTATTCATAACGGTATCTGCAGCTATCAGATGCAAGGGTATGATCTGTGTATAAATCTTTTTACTATCCAAATCATACACCGTTGCTACAAGTTGGTAGTTCTTAAATGCAACTAAATGGTCATTGTAAACCGATACCGTATTTTTTAAATAATCAAACTGCGCATGAAGCGGTTCTAATGCATGTTGTGTATGATAGAGAGAAGCTGTTGGCTCTAATGACCAATCCCACATTCTACCACAAACCTGTCTGGTTGGTGAATTATGATACCAGAATAATAAACCTGAAGCATATCGATCTCCATATCCAAATTTATTGGCATTCCAAACCTCCCAAATAGATGTAGAATTCATAGCTCCTACCAACTGTGCTTTTTTAGCAAACTCATCAATTGAATTGGATAAGCCATATTTGTTCACCATCTCTGTATACTTACCCGTCATTCCATGAAATGCATCCCCGTCTAGATAATCCCAAACTGGCTTATTGATGGGCCAGAGGTCTTTCTCTTCCATCATCTCTCTTAATACTTCTACGGTTGGAAGTGTAGGTGCGCCATATTCTGGATTAAATCCATCTACCCTGCTGCCACGGGCCGATGCTGTATTTTCATAGTGCTGCATCGGGTTCACTTGCTGATAAGGACTTCCATCATGCACCCCATCTGTTTCTGACTGCATTTGATAGGGTCTAGTACCATCTATTGATTGCAGCAATTCTCTTGTACCAGAAACTTCTGTGCTTTCATTAGAACAAACATAGAAAGCAACAGAAGGATGATTCCTGATTCTTTTTACAGCAGACTGAAGATTATTAAAATAAAGGTTTTTATCCTGAGGATGTTTGGTATCTCCCGTTAACCAAAACTCCTGCCATACCAAGATGCCAAACTCATCACAGAGTTGATAGAAATAATCAGACTCTGAAATTCCCCCACCCCAAAGACGTAATAAATTAATCCCTGATTGTTGGGTATAGCGCATTTCTGCAAACATGCGCTCATCAGAATTGCGCAGCATGGCTTCTGGTATCCAATTGGACCCTCGAATAAATATTTTACGCCCATTCACATAAAAAGTCTTAGAACTATCAGGCGTATTTCTATCTGCAAGAATTTCTCTTATTCCAAAGCGACTATGAATGGAATCTCCCAAAACACCGTCAACATACACTTTTAAATCTAAGTCATAAACTTCCTGTTTGCCCTTATTAATGGGCCACCACAATCTTGGATGATTGATGTGTAATTGCGGAAAGTCTTTGGGATCAAACACCACCGTCTTGTCTTCTCCCCTAAGTAATGTCATTCTTTTTTCAAATTGTATGCCAGTTCCAGCAATTTCTCCTTTTACCAAACACTGAACCGTTTTCATAGCTACATTCTGAACTTCTACAGAAATGGTTTCATCGGTCTGATCATAATTGGGCTTGTTTAAACTGGATGTCACAAATGGATGCCTTAGCGCCACTTTATTGGTTGCATAGAGTGAAATACTTTTCCAAATGCCTGTATTCCTATCTCTAATCCCATCTTTAAAGGTAAAATCCCAACCAACACTCATGAGCATAGAAGTATTCAAACCCATATTACCATCACCCCCATTTCTGTTTTCACCTCTAGCCCTCCAAGGCTTGGCCTTATTGGATCCTGGCATATCAACTGGAACAACTTTAATGGCTAAAGCAGTTTTTTCACCGGGTTTTGCAAAGTCTGTGATTTCAATAAAGTCTTGTTGAAACATTCCAGAGATGGTTTGCAAGAGATTTCCATTGACCCAGATTTCTGCACGGTAATTAATACCATCTACTTGCAACCAAATATTCTTGTTTGTATAATCAGTCGGTACTAAAAATTCCGTTCTAAACCAATAAGTATAAAAATCTCTTCCCGTCTGTGCAATATCTGGGATGAGTTTATTAGTGAGTTTATTATTAGTGCCAAAATAAGGTTCCGGATAAACTTTGTTATACACCAAAGAATTCAGTACAGTACCAGGCACTATTGCTGGCATCCAATTAATTGTTGCAAATCCAACTTTAGAAATCTCTTCAGCATTAACTGAAATTTCACCCGCTTTCTTCATCACCCAAACGCTATTTCCAGCATGCCCCTCTTTTGAATCAATGACAATTTTCCGTTGATCCAATGCTTGGTTAGGAACCTGAGCCAAAAGGAGGTTCCCCATTATTAAAACAATACTCGAAAAAAAACACTTCATCATTTGGAATTGAAACGTGAAATCAGAATTTGCTTATAATGGGCTTAATCTTTTTGTTACCATCTGCAATAGTCATTTTAGTTTGACCAGATGTTTTGTCTATAAATACATCAACAGGCATACCAAATTTCAATATGGGCTGTCCATTCTTTTTTAATTCAGATAGTCCAGTGGCTGCCAATTTTTTCAACCCTGTTTTATCTGCTTTAATCACGGCTAAGCCGCGATATTGTCCTGTATAAATAGCCCCATTAAAATTGACTTCAAAACTAGCGGGACTGCCAGTTCTCATAGAATTTAAATCATTAAAAGTGTATGAGCCGTCTTCGTTTTTGCAACCATTGGGTAATAGATTTTTGCTTAGACCTAATTTGGCAAGCCCCTCTAGTGAATAGCCCACCACAGTGGCTTGGTCATAAATGGCTTTAAATCTATTGGGGATTAATGTGCCTTTAAAATCCCTATCGGCCTGGCCTTCTACCATCAATTTTCCACCCTTGGCTAGATATTGTTCCAAAAATTTCAATACCGGTTCTCTTGCATACTGTGGATTTAAATAGAGGATGGCATCAAATTTATGCCCATTCATGACAGGCTTACCATCTGCACCAATGGTCAATTGTTTGGTCACAATCAAATCAGAAGGTACTAAAGCATTTAGATAACCCGATTTCCAAATTTCAACAGCCCTTTCTTCAATATACATTTTGTCATTGATATCATAGACACCTCTGTTGGCAGTTACTGGATACCAATTGGACAATCCTTCCATACCAAAAATTACCAACAACTTAATATCGGGCAAAGCCGGATTAAATTTGTTCAACAGTCTGGCACAGTTTTCATTGGCATTAATTCCTTTAACGGCATCTGCGTCTTCTAAATCAAAACGCAAAGGACGTTTATCATTCATAGCATGATAATGCGTTCTAACCCCATAGCGCAAATCATTAAATGACTTAACCAAAACGGGTTCCAAATCCTTGTCATAGTATTGGTTATAAAAAGCATTTTTAGGATGCGCCATAGCAATACCCATTTGTGTGGGCAGGAATGTCTTTTCATCAGAATGTCCATAAGCCCTTGGAGCTGACCACCAACCAATACCATTGGCCCAGATCTCATCATTAATCAAACTATTGTGGTAGGTATTATGGATGCCGCTGAAGATTTGCTTACCAAATATTTTCCTGGAGCTATCATACACTGCTTGTTCAACACGCACACCTCCCTTACGCATAAACTGCATGTACTGATTAATGGCATTGATTCTTATTTCTGGTTTGCCTTCTGGTGCATATCTGCCATCAAATAAGGTTTTTACCAAATCATTTCCGGTTTCTTTTTGGTATTCTCTAGCCATGCCATTGCTATACCATCTGCCCCTAAATGGATTGGGGGTATTTAAATCAAATATCCGCTCTATAAATTTATTGCCGTATTCATCTAGTGAGAATCCGTCAAATCCTACGTCTTGATAGGTACGCATGGCTTGGGCAAATGTGTTGGTCTCCACGTTGTCCCAATTACTGCTTTGGCTACAATATTGCTGAGTCATAATACAAACCGTCATACCCTTCATCTCTGCTCCTGCTTTCACTTTTACATCAACCGTTTCTTTATCTGGAAGGGTATAACTGCAGTCCTTAGTAATGTCTTTTAAACTATTTGGATCATAGAAACCTTCGCCCGTTTTTTTAAACGCGTATACTTTGAATAAATCAGATTTCAATAATCTATCTGGAAATCTGATCCACTTGGCTTTTACAATTGTGGAAGCATTTCCTTGTTGATCTAAAGGAAGTTCCGTTTCAATAATCATTCTCTGTGAACCTTCAATTTCCTTGTCTTTATAATTTCCCCAGAGTTGTAAGCCAACTTTCAATCCTTTTTTGTGCGCCGCAGCCACTAGGTCTTTAAATATGGGATGCATTTTATCATAGTCATAAAAATTGGCACCTTCCCTAGCTGTAAGAAAAATCAAAGTGTACTTGCAATTCTCTGCAATACTGTCAATATGTTTTTGGTATTCCTTGGTCTCTGTTAAAAGATTGGGAGAAATAAACCAATACCCAATTTGGGGATGGTTCTCATTGGCAAATGCAGACACATAGTTAACAGGCTGTGCAAATAACTGCGTTCCTAAAAAGAAACAAAAAACTAAAACAATAGACAATGACTTTCTCATATAGTTATTCAGATTTTCCGTTTGATAAAAAAGGTTTCACACCAACTTTTCTAGACCATAC
>CAMFKK010000251.1 GCA_945957225.1 uncultured Sphingobacteriia bacterium
GGAAAGCCTTTTTTTCTAGTTCGATTTGCGGAAAATTTCCGGAAATAAAAAAGCTTCATGATCAGATCATGAAGCTTTTGCGAGAATTTGCGGAAACATTTACAAGTTGCCTTTTTTCAATTCATTCACGGCATGATCCGCGGCTCTTGCAGTTAATGCCATATAGGTCAAAGAAGGATTTTGGCAGGCCGATGATGTCATACAAGCACCATCTGTGACAAAAACATTTTTAGCGTCCCAAACTTGATTGGTTGCATTCAGTACCGATGTCTTGGGATCCTTACCCATTCTTGCAGTTCCCATTTCATGAATTCCATGTCCCATAGCGTGTCCACTATCATAAGTGTTGATATTTTTTACGCCAGCAGCTTCAAACATCGCAACCAAGTCTTCTTTGATTGCTTTACGCATTTTGAGTTCGTTTTCTTTTAACTCTGCATCCATCATGAGCACAGGCAAACCCCATTTGTCTTTGCGATTTTTGTCTAAAGTAATTTTGTTTTCGTGATAGGGCAAGATCTCACCAAATCCAGTGGCACCAATGGTCCAAGAACCTGGCTCTGTAATAGCTTCTTTAAAAGCTGCACCAATATTAAGCTCTGCTACTTCCCTACTCCATCCTTGTCTGCTGGCCCCTCCTTGGTATCCATAACCGCGTAAGAAATCACGTTTATCATTATTGAGGTTAGCAAATCTTGGAATATAAAATCCATTGGCCCTTCTACCATAATAATACTGGTCTTCAAATCCATCTACCTTTCCTGAAGCACCTAAATTGTAATGGTGATCCATGATATTATGTCCTAATTCTCCACTACTACTTCCCAATCCATTCTCCCATATATCAGTGGCTGAATTCATAAGCACCCAAGCAGAATTTAATGCGGAAGCATTTAGAAAAACAATCTTGGCGTGATAAGTATAGGTTTGATTATTCTCCGCGTCTAATACTTCAACCCCAGTTGCTTTTTGCGAGTTCTTATCATAAATAACCCTAGTCACAATACTCCATGGTCTTACTGTTAGTCTTCCTGTTTTCATGGCTGCAGGTAGTGTAGATGATTGGGTACTAAAATAGCCCCCAAAAGGACAACCTTCCCAACAACGATTTCTAAATTGACATGCAGTTCTTCCAGGTATGGCTGCAGTTAAATTGGCTACTCTTCCAATAAACAAATGGCGTTCATTATTGAACTTGGCTTTGATTCTAGCGGCTACATCTTTTTCAACACAATTCAAATCCATAGGTGGTAAAAATTGGCCATCGGGCAAATGTGGTAATCCTTCTTTAGATCCACTGATACCTGCAAATTTTTCTACATAATCATACCACGGTGCAATGTCTTTGTATCTAATGGGCCAATCAATAGCAACCCCATCTTTGGCATTGGCTTCAAAGTCTAAATCGCTCCAGCGATAACTTTGTCTTCCCCAAAGAATGGAACGTCCACCCAATTGGTAGCTACGCCACCATGTAAAAGGTTTGACTTCTGTATAAGGTGATTCTTCTTCATTGACCCATGAATCCATGACACTTTCATTGGCAGCCCAACCTCTATGGATCACTGGATATTTTTTCTTTTGCTCGGCAGTTGTTCTTCCTCTATGTTCTAATTGCCAAGGGTCTTTGTCCGCGTATTTATAGTCCTTGATATGTTGATGGTCTCTACCCCTTTCTAACATCAAAACTTTTAAACCTTTTTCTGTGAGTTCTTTTGCTGCCCATCCACCACTGATTCCGGAACCCACTACAATAGCATCAAAACTATTTTGTGCAACGGCTTTGTTGTTGATATACGTTGTATCTGACATACTGATTGGTTTGCTTTATGTTGATTATAAATTTCCTTTTTTGAGTTCTTCTACGGCATGATTGGCAGCCCTTGCTGTTAATGCCATAAATGTGAGCGATGGATTTTGTGTACTGGTAGAAACCATACTAGCACCATCAGTTACAAATACATTTTTACAAGCATGCACTTGATTAAATGCATTGAGTATGGATGTCTTGGGATCTGATCCCATTCTGGCTCCGCCCATCTCATGGATATCTAATCCTGGCGCTTGTTTGCTATCATTGGTACTAATATTTTTACATCCTGCTTTCTCTAACATTTCTGCAGTTTGTTCTAGAAAATCTTTGAGGGATAATTCATCATTTTGATCGTATCCTACTGAAGTAATTAATTGCGGAATACCCCATTGGTCTTGCTTGTCTTTACTGAGTCTTACATGGTTACTTGCTTTGGGAATAGTCTCACCCTGCATCATAGCAAATACGCCCCAGTCACCCGCCTCCGTAATGGCATCTTTAAATGCTCCTCCAATTCCATCGCCGTAGGCCCTTGATCTTCCAGCCCCAAAATGTACCATGTATCCACGTAGAAAATCCATTTCTTGTTTTTCTACATTTCTAAAATTGGGCATCATTACTTGAGTAGGTCTTCTACCATAATAATATTTGTATTTTGGGCCATCATAAGAGGCAGAAACGGATCCTCTATAATTGTGAAATGCAAGGTATTGACCCAATATGCCACTATCATTTCCCAATCCATTGGGGAACCTTTTTGAAGTAGAATTCAATAAAATTAAATTGGTATTTAAACAGGCTGCATTTACAAAAATAATCTTGGCAAAATACCTTGTTGATTGTTTTGTAATGGCATCTATGACTCTTACACCAGTTGCTTTTCCAAGTTGTTCATCATAGATAATGGAATGCACCACTGCGTTGGTTTGCATGGTCAGGTTACCCGTTTGCATGGCCCATGGAATGGTGGAGGAATTGGAACTAAAATACCCCCCAAAAGGGCATCCTCTTTCACATAAACTTCTTGCTTGGCATTGGCCTCTTCCCTGTTTCAAATGAAGTTCAGTAGGCTGCGTTAAATGCGCACACCTTCCCTGTACCACATGTCTACCGGGATAAGCTTTCATAATCTTTGCTTGCATTTCTTTTTCAACACAATTCATTTCCCATGCAGGTAAGAATTCTCCATCAGGCAAGGTCTCTAAGCCATCTTTATTTCCACTTATGCCAGCAAATTTTTCCACATGGGAATACCAAGGTGCCAAGTCATCATAAGAGATGGGCCATGGCACGGCAAATCCGTCTCTGGCTGGTCCCATAAAATCGTATTTACTCCATCGCTGGGTTTGCCTTGCCCATAACAATGACTTACCTCCTACTTGGTAAGCCCTGATCCAGTCAAAAGGTTTTTCCTGCTGGTATTCGTGCTCCTTGTCCTTGACAAAAAAATGCTCTGTGGATTCTCCAAATGCATAACAGCGGGCAACCACCGGATTCTCCTTTAACAACTTTGCTGGCAGCTCACCCCTATGTTCAAAATCCCATGGGTTCTTGGTAGCAGTTGGATAGTCTTTTAAGTGTACCACGTCTCTACCACGCTCTAATACCAGGGTTTTTAACCCTTTTTCTGTTAGCTCTTTGGCAGCCCATCCCCCACTAATTCCAGAACCTATGACAATAGCATCATATGTGTTTTTCTGCTTCCCACCAGCATTTATATAGGTAGTATCAGTTGGCATGACAATCGTTTGGGTTTGATTTTCAAAAAATCAGACTAAATCTAAAACATTCTAGTCAATCCTTTTCAACAGTTTTGTATTGTGGAACTCCTAAAAAACTTGATGAAACAGCAAATTATACACATATTGGTGATGATTTGCAGCAGAATTGAAATTCAAATTGTCAAACAATTATTATGAATAATCGGTGAAAGCCTTATTTTCACCGCCTAACGAGGTTGCCGAATGATTCGACACAAATTATTACGAGAAATAACGCCTCTGAGTGAATCAGACTGTTTTACGGTATTTAGCCGTACCAAATCTAGTTTTGACTACCCCCTACACTATCACGAAGAATTTGAATTGAATTTTATCAAGAATGCCAAAGGGGTTAAAAGGGTCATTGGCGACCATATGGAAGACATTGATGATCTTGAATTAGTCTTGGTTGGGCCAAATCTACAGCATACTTGGCGTACCCATCATTGCACCAGTACCAATATTCACGAAGTTACCATTCAGTTTCACAAAGACCTTTTTGGAGAAAGTTTATTGAGCAGAAATCAGTTGAACATGATTCGCTCCTTAATGGAAAAAGCGCAAAGAGGTGTATTGTTTTCTCAAGAAACCGCTAGACAACTTTCAGCGCGTTTGTTAAACCTGGGTAAGAAAAAAGGCTTTGATAGTATTCTAGAACTCATGTCCATTTTGAATGATCTGTCACTATCTAAAGACATGGTTGTATTATCCAATGCCACATTCAATAACCAAGAAGTCATCAAATACAATAGTAGGCGGATTGAGAAAGTAATGGAATACATTAATAAGCATTATCAAAAATCTATTTCATTACAAGAAGTGGCACAATTGACCAATATGGCAGAAGCTGCTTTTAGTAGATTTTTCAAGAATCGTTCTGGACTAACTTTTGTAGAAACCCTTACCGATATTCGTCTTGGCCACGCTACCCGCATGTTGATTAATTCCACTCAGTCAATTTCTGAAATTGCCTATCAGTGTGGGTTCAATAATATTTCTAATTTCAATAGAATCTTCAAAAAGAAAAAAGGATGTTCTCCCAAGGAGTTTAGAGAGAGCTATGCTTCTGAAGCAAGGGTATTAATTT
>CAMFKK010000252.1 GCA_945957225.1 uncultured Sphingobacteriia bacterium
CACCAATGCATTTCTAAATGGGGTTTTCCAAACCAGCTATTATAAGTGAGACCAGTTTCCTGAGGGGGCTGACTACTTGCACATTGAATCCTGGTTAGGTACAAGGACAAGATCATCCTGCGTTCAATCTCCTTGGCCCTTGGGTCTTTACAATGTGAAAAATCTACCGCAGCGCCCTTGGTCCAAAAATTCAACCAGGCATTTTGATTATTTAAGACAACTGAGTTAAAATCAGGTGCCGCAGCCACCGATGCTTTTTGTTGAAAATGACAAGTAAAACTGCATTGGTTATTAGCATTCAATGCAACCACAAATTCATGTGCTTTTCGCTCCTTCCATTGTAAGGAAGTGCTGGATTGAAGATTGACAAAATATCGCGTGCTGTCTAATTGGTGTTGAAAAAGAATTCCCTTTTGAAAATCAGTTGCGCTGGACTGATGTTTGTTAGCATGTGAATAATCAACACCCATATCAGCAAAAGCATTGGAAGGATAAGGGAAGACCAATTTTAAACGGATTCTTTTTGCTTGCAATAAATTGGAAATAATTTTTACGGCAACCATATCTTGAATAGGATGCACCAAGGTCAGCACAGAAACAGGGATAGATTCTAACGTAAAAGAACTTTTGATTTCACCGGTCCATAAATCAAGCTCCTGATGCAAGTCTTTCAAGTCTTCCATTTGGGCAATACTGCCATCTTTTTTTAGCAACTCAAAACCCAAATTGCCCAATTGCAACCGGTGGGGGTTTTGCCTAAACCAATTTCCGGCTTCCAAACTTCTTTTGGGTTCTTTGATTTGAACTCCGTAAGAAACCTTTCTACCACCAAAAGCATAGTCTCTTAGTGTTTCTTCAAACATATACCCCATAGTATCATTAAAAGAATGCCATCCCCATACAGATTGGGTACCCAATGGAATCCCAGACTCATATTGTTTGGGAAAACTTTGCAAACCAGTAGGATCTACCGTAAAGGCAAATGAACCATTACCCACAGACAAAGAAGACAGAGAATCAAATTGATTCACCTTCACATTATTTCTTTTGGCCAGTGCCTTTCTGTCAATCTTTTCTTGTGCTTGGGAACAAAGAAAAAATAAACAACTCATCAATAAGAAAATGCCTTTCATGCTACTGTTTGTTTACGGGTAATGTTTTCTTTAATTCGTCAGGAGAATCCTTGGTAAATGGATCAAAGATTTCTTTGGATGGTTTTTCCGAAAGGTCTTTGATTAACTGAGGGGCTACTTGAAAAGCGGGTTGAAATTTTTCTGTGAGCATGTATTGGTGCAAACTATGATACAGTTGTCTTGCCACCAAAGCATTTGCCGATGGTTCTTGATCCTTATTGTTTGCTTTGTCCAAATTCAAACTACTCACCAATAATTTTCCTTTTCCAATCCTTACTTCAAAAACGCTGGCCAATCTTCTATTGATAAACCAAGTATCAATGGGTTGTACCAAGGGTCTCAAAGCAGCAGGAAAATCTTCTAAGTGCATCACTTGCGCCTTGTTCACCAAGGACCACCATTGAAAATTGCTATGATACTCTGTAGGAAAATTGTTGAAAGCAGGATGCTTGGGATCAACCACAAAACCTAATGTATGTGGTGGACGCATTTTGAACCAACTGGTATTCCAGAACACTGGTGTAAATGATTGTACAATTTCTTTACCCTTGGTTACGCTTCCGTTTAGATTTAAAAATACGGTTCCACCGCCTTCCAAAATTTTCATAGCGGAATCATTCAAAGAATTGCAATCATAAATACTAGAAAAATGGCTGGTGGAAATTGCTGCTGGATAAACCCAGAATTCCCAATCATTGGCAAATTGGGTATTGGCAATTCTTACTTCTAGCGTTAATTTGGTTGGACTAACTATGGAAGCAAGGTCAATGTCTAGGTCAAGTATTTTATTTTGCCCAGCTATCTCCAATCTTTTTTTCAGGGGGGCAATACTAGTAACCAATTTTCCAGTTGGGTCCTTTAGTGAAATTTGAATATTGGCATCCAAATCCTTTTCTCCAAAATGATAGACTTCAATTGCAGCCCGTAAACGCTCTGCATTACTATACACAAATTTGGGGGTTCTGATTAATGGAACCGTGCTATTACAAAAACGCGCAAAAGCTTTTGCAGAACTATAAGGTTTGTCTTTCCAAAACACATTCATAGTTCCTACCAATGCTGTTCCTTGACCAGGAAAATCTTGTAAACCCAATAACTGAAACCCACCAAGCCCTGGTGTTCGCAATGATTTTTCTATTTCAGCTTTATAACAGAGCAATTGTAGTTTACCAGATGACAGCAGAAATTTTTGAGCCATATCGGCCATGCCCCTATCCTTTAAATCTTCTTGGAACATTTCATAGTTCCTGGCTTTGTATACACCTGTAAATTGATTGATTTCAGTAAAGTCAGGATAGGCACACCACTGTCCCATTTCATGGGTCACATAGGGCATACTAAACGCCTTGATAGCATCACTATAATCTGTCATGGACTCAGGTCCCTTACCCCAAGACAATCCTCTGGATCCAGACTTGATCATATAATCGTTTTCTGGTACCAAGGGCCAACTCATGGCAACCGATGCCCCCGTAACAATTCTTCTATTATCCCTGGCCTTCCATTTGAGAATAAAATCGGCTAACCACTTGGCTTGATTTCTACCAGCTGGTTCATTGCCAGCAGATAGCATACAAAAGGATGCGTAATTGCCATACTTGCGCACCATTCTCTCTGTCTCAGTCCAGAGAAATGCATCAATGGGTCTTCCATCGCCCAAGCTGGTTCCGTGATTGGGCCAACTAGGTCCTTCTGGTTGTAAATAGATTCCAACCTTATCTGCTGCTTGAAAAGCTGCTTCCGGAGGACAGAATGAGTGAAAGCGAAAATGGTTTAAACCATGCGCTTTTGCAATCTTAAAAATGCGTTCCCAAGATGCCAGATCTGTTGCAGGATAACCAGTAATAGGGAACTCACTATTATTCACCGTTCCCCTTAAAAATACGGGTCTTCCATTCACTAAGATTTGTTTTCCAACCACTTTCATCTCGCGCATCCCAAAACTAACTTTAGTGCTATCTGTCTTTCCATTAGCATCTTTTAGAATGGCCGTAATTTGATACAGATTTGGATGAAACT
This sequence comes from uncultured Sphingobacteriia bacterium, assembly GCA_945957225.1. Lineage (GTDB taxonomy): Bacteria > Bacteroidota > Bacteroidia > Chitinophagales > Chitinophagaceae > Sediminibacterium. The sequence goes on from CAMFKK010000252.1 coordinate 3,153, forward strand.
CATCCCATAACTGAACAGACTTACCCATGGGAATAGAGAGTTGCAAACTGTCTTCGGGTTGATTCAAATGGTATTCAACAGTCTTTACTGGAATAGCATGCTTTGATGCAAACAAGGGCTTTACCAGCAACCGAATAGTGCCATTTTGTTGTCCTTGCAATAAGGTTTTCAATTGCAATTTGAGCCGTACAGACTGATCATGAATATTGGGATACACTTGTAAATCATCTATCCAGGTTGGTTGACCAGCGCTTAATGCTAATTTTCCGGTTAATCCATTCCAGTTACCCGATGTATGATCTGTAACACTATGAGAATCTGGCCCTACATTAATGGCCCCAGGTCTTCCTTGAATACGATTGTCAATTCTAACTGAAATGGTATGATTTCCTTTTAACAAATAATTAGTGAGGTCATATTCGTGTGCTGCTACCAAGGAATTGCGCATCCCAATTTCTTGGTCATCTACCCAAACCCTTGTTTCAATATGCGCGCGCTCAAAACTTAACACCCATCTTTTACCCTTCCAATCCTTTGGTAATTGAATTTGCTTTTGGTACCAAGCCACTCCTACATAGTGTTTGGCAGGAGTAAGCCAAAACGGAATTTTCAAATTGCCTGGCTCACGGTATTTTTTAAGTCTGGGATTAAAAAAGAAAGAACTATCATAAATACTACCCGTCCATTTTGTTTTCAAACTCACTTCATCGCCCTTGCCATTCTCTGCCATGGAACCAGGCAATTGCACCGTTTCTGCAAATCTTTGTTGAAACCATTTTGACTGCACACCACTGTCCTTGGGGTCTGCTTTAAATTGCCAGGTTCCAGCAAGTGACATGGTCTGCGCTTTAGAGAAGCTTGCAGCAACAACAGAAAGCAATAAAGTCAAAAAAAATGAGCAGCTTTTTTTGTACATCTTATTTTGATTTCAATAAGTATTTTTTCAGATTGGTTTCCTTTAAATCTTTGACTGCAGTAGCAATAATGCTGGCATTTAATTTGGCCCCTGCATCATTGGTATGGGTATGGTCTTTTTCCGTAAAATATTGTTTTACGGCATCTTGACCCGCAGCATCATAATTGTCTGCAATCAAGCCATTCAATTCAATAAAAGGAACCTTGGCTTGTTCTGCCACTTGTTTTGCCCAAAGACCATATCCAGTATTGGCTCTATTCACTTTTCCATCCTTCCAATCATTGCGTGGAATAGGAGAACAGATGATGGGGGTAGCACCTTTCTCTTGAATATCTGTAACAAATTTGTTCAAATACCAACCATAACTATGTACGGTTTCTGGGATTTTTTTAATGGGATTGTAGATATCTTTTGTTTCGGGACCAATGCCTTTGATGGTTCCTCTTGCTCTTGCCGTATCGTCCAAAGGACTGCTATCATTATGACCAAATTGCATGATCACATAGTCTCCTTTTCTAACGCGTGCCAATGCTTTTTCCCAAAGACCATTGGTTTGAAAAGTTCTACTACTGGTACCACCCAGTGC
>CAMFKK010000253.1 GCA_945957225.1 uncultured Sphingobacteriia bacterium
ATTTAAGACAGGTGTATTTAGACTTGGCAATTTTCCGTTGTCTTTGGCAATACCGCCAATAGCAGAAATGACGCTTTTTGTGATTGATTTAATGTTAAATAATGTTGTGTCTGTTCCACCATGAAAATAGTGTTCGTAAACTAGAGTGTCATGAATTAAGACAGCAAAAGAACCTAAACTTGGTACTGCTAAATTGATTTCCTTTTGAAAAGCTGGAAAAAATGCAGGGTTATATTCTGTTCTATTGGGTTTTCGAAAAGGCAGTTTTGGGTTGCCTTGTTGAGATAGAACTTTATTTGAAAAGGAAATTAATACAAATAGTAAAAAAATAATTCTATGCATTTTGTCTAACTGCTTGATTTTTTTAGGGTGTCGCACTAAGCTTGCGCACAACGCCCCACGCATTGAAGCAGTTGGGTAATGGATTTACTACTGCTTGGACTGGAGCTGAATAAAGTTACAAAAGATTGGAATATGTACTGGTGCCTAGAAAAGAACTGAACGGCTTGGAACTACTGATTGGATTTGCAATGGGCTGAGTGTTTGTTCTGAGGCACCAATTGCTGCAATGCTATGTTAGCGGTAGTTTTAGGTGTGTACGAAAAAAGTGTCCGTTTCAACACCTTTGTCTAGCATACAAACTTTAACGCTCTTTAAATCTTCAACCGTTGAGATGAATTCATCAAAACTAGTTCCGTTTATTCTTTGGAATAATTCGTTAAGCGGTATTGCTATTTTGTCTCCATTAATCAAACCTAAGTCCTTAATTAAATTTATAAGCTTAAGTACCTCATTAGTAGGAACATTTTCTTCAGTAATATTCCAACAAAAATCTTGTCGTTCTTCAGGGTCTTTGAGATCATAAATAATAGTCCCATAAACTTTGTCAACTTCAAAATTTGTCCATGCAATATAGTTGGCTCCAAGTAGCTTAAGAAAACTGTCTAAGAAGACTTGCCTTTTGGAATATTGCATTTGATTGATTATAAAAATTCTTGGGACTTAATAATTACCGCTAACACTTAAATGTACGCTACCCTTTTTATATTAACAATTAATTCTATAGGTTATAGAAGGTTAAATTTAAATCGATTTTGAATAAGGGTATCTCCAACAGGTCTTGAGATATCTAAAACGTGCGGTTTTAATTGTTTGTAGAGATATAAATAAAACGTAATGGAACTTTCTCTTTAAATATTGAAATTCAAGGAAGTTCTGAGAAGTTCAGATTTGCTCGCGGGGCTCGCGAATCGCTGTTAGGGGGGAGCTCAATCCAGAACCGCCGCCCGTTTCACGGGCGCAGTTTTTTTATGCGCTACCGCTTACCCAAATGAATTTGGGACGCGTCCGCGCATAAAAAAACCGCCAGCTTTCGCTGGCGGCGGTTCCGTTTCCGGTTTCATTGGTCGGGACGACAAGATTTGAACTTGCGACCCCACGCCCCCCAGACGTGTGCGCTACCGGGCTGCGCTACGTCCCGAACTGTCCATTAAGGGTTTGGGGCTTTGATAACTGGGGGTAAATCAAGGCCATTCCTTATTAATGGGCTGCAAATATAGGGGTAAAAGAAATTTTCAAGTTATATTGCAGCAAATTTTATCGCAGCAGCATGCAAATTCTCCTTAGGCAAGCGAAAATCATTGATAGCTCTTCGCCATTGAATGGCCAGACAAAAGATATTTTAATTACAGACGGCATTATTACCAGTATTGAAGACCAGATTGATAACCAGCAGGCGCAGGAAGTGAGTGTTCCTGATTTGTTGGTGAGTGCGGGTTGGGTAGATCCTTTCTCCCATTTCTGTGACCCGGGTATTGAATACAAAGAAACATTGGAGTCCGGAGCCAATGCGGCAGCGGCGGGTGGTTATACCCGTGTGTTTAGCATGCCCAATACAGAACCCGTGGTGGATAATAAAAGCCAGGTGAGTTATGTGGTGCAGCAATCGGCGCAGCTGCCAGTGAGCATCCACCCTATTGGTGCCATAACCAAGAAACTAGAGGGCAAGGATTTGGCCGAAATGTACGATATGAAGCATAGCGGTGCCGTGGCTTTTTCGGATGGGTTGCTTCCGGTACAGACTGCGGGATTGTTCTTAAAAGCGCTGCAATATGTCAAGGCTTTTGACGGGGTGCTCATTCAGATTCCGATTGATAAGAGTATTGGTGCGGGTGGATTGATCAATGAAGGGATTATTTCTACACAGTTAGGATTGCCAGGGATTCCGGCCATTAGTGAAGAGACCATAGTAAAAAGAGATATAGACTTAGCTAGGTATACCGGTTCTAAACTCCATATTACTGGGGTTTCAACCAAGACCAGTTTAGATCTGATTGCACAGGCCAAGCAAGAGGGCTTGCAAATTACTTGCAGTGTTACTCCCTATCATTTGTATTTCTCAGATGAAGACTTAGTGAGTTATGATACCAATTTAAAATTGAATCCTCCGCTTAGAACGGTGAAAGATAGAGATGCTTTAAGAGAAGGGGTATTGAATGGCGTGGTAGATTGTATAGCATCGCATCATTTGCCTCAGAACTGGGATAGCAAGGTTTGTGAATTTGAATATGCCAAGAGCGGGATGATTGGATTGCAAACGGCATTTGCGGTGGTGAATACAGTATTGCCAGAACTAAGTAACCAAAAAATAATAGACTTATTTAGCGGGAATGCCCGTAATATTTTCGATCTTCCCACTACCCATGTGGCGGTTGGTTCTACTGCAGAACTGACTTTGTTTTCCAGAAAGGCTGAAACCTTGTTAACTTCCGGAAACAACCATAGTAAATCGGCCAATAGCCCCTTCCTTGAAAAATCCTTAACAGGAAAGGCAGTGGGTATTGTTCACAAGGGCAAACTATTCACCAACTAAAACCAACCAAAATGGAAGAAAAAATTGTTCAACCCTGGATGAAAGGACTCATCATTAGTTTATTTACCATTGTATTAGGCATTGGATTGTACCTAACGGATTTATGGCAAGACAAAATGTTGAGCTCTATAAGCTGGATCATTGTTATAGGTGGCATTATCTGGTCATGTATTCATTACGCCAAGCAAATGCAGGGAGATGTTACATTTGGAAACGTATTTGCACATGGATTTAAGGTAACTGCTACATTAATTGTGATTACCGTAATCTATACCTTATTATCTATGAAAGTGCTGTTTCCTGAAATGACCGATAAGATCATAGAGAACGCGGCAACAGAAATGGAGAAGAACAAACAAATGTCCGATGAGCAAATTAAGCAGGCATTAGATATGACTAGAAAGTTCATGATGCCTTTTGCCATTGGTGGAATTATTTTGGGATATGCTGTTGTAGGCGCCATCGCTTCAGCTATTGGTGCTGGTGTGGCTAAAAAGACCCCTAAGCAAAATCCTTTCTAATTAAGATTTAAGAACTGTTATGGATCTGAGTGTTGTTGTACCATTATTCAATGAAGAGGAATCTTTACCTGAGCTCTGTGCGTGGATTGAGCGCGTGATGCACCAAAACCATTGGAGCTTTGAAGTGATCATGATAGACGATGGCAGTACCGATAACAGTTGGAAAGTAATAGAAGCTATTGCACAAAAGAATCCTGCTTTTAAAGGCATCCGATTCCGCCGCAACTATGGTAAGTCTGCTGCATTGAACGAAGGTTTTAAAGCTGCCTTGGGCGATGTAGTGATTACCATGGATGCGGATATGCAAGACTCACCCGATGAGATTCCTGGTCTTAGAAGCATGATCATCCATGATGGTTTTGATATGGTCAGCGGCTGGAAAAAAGTACGCTATGACAATACCCTTACTAAGAATATTCCTTCAAAATTATTTAACGCGGTAGCGCGATGGGCTTCAGGAATCAAACTCAATGATTTCAACTGCGGTCTTAAAGCCTATCACCATAATGTGGTGAAAAGCATTGAAGTATATGGAGAAATGCACCGCTATATTCCTATCCTAGCCAAATGGAGTGGGTTTAGAAAGATTGGAGAGAAAGTGGTAGAACATAGACCTAGAAAATATGGGGTAACCAAATTTGGTTGGCAGCGTTTTGTGAACGGATTTTTGGATCTGGCAACCATCATGTTCTTGGGTAAATTTGGAAAACGTCCCATGCAATTATTTGGTTTATGGGGCACCTTATTCTTTATGATTGGATTGGGTTCTAGCGCTTTTCTAATTTTTGAAAAGTTCATAGATACTGATTTTGCCCTCACCAATAAACCCGCTTTTTTTATTGCCCTAACTACCATGGTTATTGGAATGCAGCTCTTCCTAGCCGGATTTATAGCTGAGCTTGTGGCTAGAAATGCTCCTGAAAGAAATGTGTATCTGATTGCAAGTAAATTGGGCATCCAAGACTAAAGCAAAGGGTATGAAAAAACTGGCCCTAATTGGAACCTCTTGGCCTTTTAGAGGTGGTGGCATTGCCAGTTTTAATGAGCGTCTGGCCCGTGAATTTCAAGCCCAAGGTTATCAGGTTACCATTTATACATTTAGCTTACAATATCCCAGTTTCTTGTTTCCGGGTAAAACCCAATATAGTGAGCAACCCGCTCCTACTGATTTACAAATTGAGGTTTGTATCAATAGCATGAATCCTGTCTCTTATACACATCTCCGAGCCCACGAGACCGGAGCCTATCTC
>CAMFKK010000254.1 GCA_945957225.1 uncultured Sphingobacteriia bacterium
GAACAGGGATTGGCCATAACCCACAAAATGCGCGTGGGCGTCTATCAATCCTGGAAACATGGGTTTACCACCCAAATCAATGGTTGCTTTGGCTTTGTATTTTTCACGAATCTCCTTCTCTGTTCCCATTGCCAAAATTTTTCCATCTTTTACAGCCATGGCTTCCACGGTAGTAAATGCGGTATCTACCGTATAAATTTTAGCATGGTAAAAAATGGTATCTGCTTCTTGGGTATTACAAGCAAATAAAGAAATGACTAGGATGCAAATAAGGAATTGCCTCATAATTGGGTTTTAGCCAATAAAGTTAAGGGAAGCCCAATAATTACTTGAGCAATTCACAAGGTTTTAAACCTGTATGCTTTTTAAATGCCGCAGAGAAATGCGAAATTGAAGAATACCCTAACAAGGCAGACACATCTGTTACGCTTAAACCCTTTTCATACAAAAGGTATTTGGCGTGCTCCATACGCTGCTGTTGGTAAAAATCAAAAATGGTGGTACCAAAAATTTCCTTGAAGCCCTTTTTCACATAACACTCGTTCATGGCCACTTTGCGGCTCAATTCCTTAATGGTAATGGGGTCTCCAATATGTTGTAAGAGAATCTCACGTGCTTGATAAATTCTTTCACGGCCACTTTCATCTGCTAGGAATTTGCACTGGAATCCTTCTTCTTTTTCTTCTACCAAACATTCTAAACTATAGAGTAAGAGCTCATGCACTTTGGCATTCACAAAAATATTCTCCATAGAACCGGAATAGCTATGGTTCAGCAAAGCATCTAACACATTGCGTTTACGCATGCAAACCGGGAATACCTTGGTGAAAGCATTGGGATATTTAAAAGCCAATACTTCATCCTTGTGGTTGCTCAGTTTTACATTATGAACAAACTGGTGTAAGAATGTAGCTGTAAAATGAAAATGGAAAACGTCTACGGTTTGGTGTTTGCCATTACAATTGTCTGTTGGCAACTGGTTACACATACCACAGATTCTTTCCTGGCAATACCTATTTCCAGTGGTACAATAACGCAGTTCTAAATAATTTTCCTCAGGGCGTTTGGCATTATAATGATAGACCATCATGCCAGTATCTTCCGCTACCCATGGATTTTGGGCATAATAACGTCGCACTTGGTAATTGATGGACCCTGGAATCTGCTGTCCTTTTTCATACAACAGGTCCATGCTGGGGTCAATTCCATTCTTGTGAGCCAGTCTTAATATGTCCATTGTTTGCATCATGGGCTGCAAATTTAATGTATAAACATCCATTTAACAACTATACTCTGTTAAAGCTTTCAAATTTACCCATTCTAAGCCCTCAAAAGTGGATAAATAGCCTTCCATAATGCCCTTTAAAGCCCTTATTTTCATTAACTTCGCCAACTGTGATTTCACTATAAAAAGGCAGATTAAAAACCCTATGACTCAGGAACAATTAGACAGCAACGACGAACAGAATAAGAATTACGGCGCGGACAGTATTCAGGTATTAGAAGGATTGGAAGCAGTTCGTAAAAGACCTGCCATGTATATTGGCGATATTGGTGTAAAAGGTTTGCACCACTTGGTGTATGAAGTTGTAGACAATAGTATTGACGAAGCCCTAGCTGGATATTGTAAAAATATTATTGTAACCATACACACAGATAATAGCATTAGCGTTCAGGATGACGGTAGGGGTATTCCTACTGCCATGCATACCAAAGAAAAGCGTTCAGCTTTGGAAGTGGTAATGACCGTGCTACACGCCGGTGGTAAGTTTGATAAAAACACCTATAAGGTTTCTGGTGGTTTACACGGGGTGGGTGTGAGTTGCGTAAACGCACTTTCAACCAAACTCTTGGTGAACGTTCACCGTGAAGGAAAAATCTTTGAACAGGAATATAAAATTGGGGTGCCTCAATACGCCGTTCGCGAAGCGGGTACCAGTGATAAAACAGGAACTTATGTTCATTTCTGGCCCGATTTAAGCATCTTCCAAGAATCCGTTTACAAAAGAGAGATCTTAGAAGGTCGTTTGAGAGAATTGTCTTTCTTGAACCGCAGAATCAGTATTACATTAACGGATTTGCGTGAACTGGATGAGGCTGGAAACCCCAACTCATCTGTGTTTTACAGTGAAGGCGGTATTGTTGAGTTTGTTGAATTATTGGATAAGAACGGTAATCGTACCCCATTGATTCCAGCGCCTTTATACGTAGACGGTCACGACGAAGCTTCTAACGTAGCTGTGGAAGTTGCTCTTACCTATAACGATGATTTTAAGGAGCATATCTTCTCTTATGTTAACAATATCAATACCATTGAAGGTGGTACTCACGTTACTGGTTTTCGTCAAGCGTTGACCCGTGTGTTTAAAACCTATGGCGATAAACAAGGTCTTTTTGAAAAAGCAAAAGTGACCATTGAAGGGGATGATTTCCGTGAAGGATTAAGCGCCATTATTTCTGTAAAAGTTCCTGAACCTCAGTTTGAAGGACAGACCAAAACAAAATTGGGTAATAGTGAGGTAAGCGGGATTGTACAAACAACCGTTGCACGTGCATTGGAAGCGTTCTTAGAAGAAAATCCCCGTGAAGCAAAGAATGTGATCTCTAAAATTATCTTGGCTGCCCAGGCCCGTGTTGCCGCTAAAAAAGCGCGTGACATGGTTCAGCGTAAAACCGTATTAAGTGGTGGTGGTTTGCCAGGTAAATTGGCCGATTGCTCTGAGCGCGACCCTGAAAAATGTGAACTATATCTGGTGGAAGGGGATTCAGCGGGTGGTACTGCCAAACAAGGTAGGGATCGCAGTTATCAAGCCATTTTGCCACTAAGAGGTAAGATCTTGAACGTGGAAAAAGCCATGGAGCACAAGATTTATGAAAACGAGGAGATCCGCAATATGTATACCGCATTGGGTGTAACCGTTGGTACTCCTGAAGATCCAAAAGCTCTCAATATTGCCAAACTCCGTTACCATAAGTTGATCATCATGACCGATGCCGACGTGGATGGATCGCATATTGCCACCCTAATCCTGACTTTTATCTTCCGCTATATGAAGGAATTGGTAGAACAGGGTTATGTATATATTGCCCAACCGCCTTTATACTTGGTTAAAAAGGGTAAGGACCAGGAATATGCTTATACTGAGGAACAACGCAAATTTTGGATTGAAAAGCTAGGCGGCGGTAAGGATGAGAGCGTAAATACACAACGTTATAAGGGTCTTGGTGAGATGAATGCCGAGCAATTGTGGGAAACTACTATGGATCCTAACCGTAGAACCCTCAAACAAGTGACTATTGAGAGCGCCTTTGAAGCAGACCGTATTTTTAGCATGTTGATGGGTGATGAAGTAGCTCCACGCCGCGAATTCATTGAAACACACGCCAAATACGCCAAGATTGACGTTTAGGTTTTTTAAACCAGAAATAGGCTTTTTTAGATACAAAAAGGACCGAAATTCAAGCTCGGTCCTTTGTTTTTAGATGAAGGCGCAATGTGGATTAGTTCTAGTTGAGAATCAAGCTATATGTTGAAAAAATTACTAGCTTGTGCCTTATTAGCCATAAGAAATTCACTAACAATTAAATTCTAGGAAAATGGACACTTCAAAAATGATTAAAGCATATTGCCTGAAAACAAAGGAAAAAAATGTTCCTATGCAAGACGCTGTTGTCACTAAAACTGCTAAAGGCGGTTATATGGCCGGTGGTCATGACGGAAAAGGCAACAAAATGGCAGCTATTTTGAGCGAAGCAAAAGCTTTGCAAGCCATTGCTGACGGTGTTGCTAAAAAAGGATTCTAGTTTTTAGGATTCCAACTTATTTAAGCGCTGGCGGGTTCATCCTTAGCCGGCGCTTCTTTTTTGCCCAATACCTTGGTATGCATTCTTTCTAAGAACAAATGCATGGCTTCCATGGTCTTTACTTCATCTACTACCAATAAGAACATTTTACCGGCTTGTTTGAGTCTGGCTTTATTGGTGCCTGTTTGCAGATAAGCCAATACGTTTTTAAATAGTTCTGATTCAAAATAGGGAGAGTCCGGTCTATTAATAAAATAACAGCGCAGGGTATTGTCTTTTAAGGTCATTTTTTCAAAACCCAGTTCTACGGCCATCCACCTACAACGCACGGTAATAAAAAGGTCATCTACCTGTGGTACCATGGGACCAAAACGGTCAATCATTTCTTCATAGAATCCTGTTAACTCCCTTTCATTTTCACAACTATCTAACCTGGTATACAAAGACAGTCTTTCAGTAATGCTTTCAACATAATCATCAGGGATCAGGATCTCCAAATCCGTATCAATGGTACAGTCTTTGACAAAATCATCCTGTTTACAAATCTCTTCTTTGAATAGTTCCTTGAACTCCGTGCGTTTTAATTCTCTAATGGCTTCTTCCAAAATCTTCTGGTACATTTCAAAACCAATCTCCGCCATAAAACCACTTTGCTCTCCACCCAACATATTTCCTGCCCCGCGAATATCAAGGTCACGCATGGCAATCTGGAACCCACTTCCCAAATCACTAAATTGTTCCAGGGTTTGCAAACGCTTGCGCGAGTCGGTAGGCAGGGAACTCATAGGAGGCCCCATCAAGTAACAAAATGCCTTTTTATTGCTGC
>CAMFKK010000255.1 GCA_945957225.1 uncultured Sphingobacteriia bacterium
GCATTGTCTTAAACGATGGTACTGCGGATAATGCTACTTACAAATTGGTCTTGCACCCAGATGCTATTCAAAAGCAGTTGGCTTGTTTTATAAAAACCAAATAGTGATCAAGTTTGGCTAGTTAAGCACTAATCATAACTGTTGTTCCTCTACCAATGACTGAATTAATATGAATGCATATGCCTGCTTGTTCTGCTCTATCCATCATATTTTGAATGCCATGTCCTCTTTCTTTCAGATGGGTGTCAAATCCAATTCCATTGTCTTCAATGGAGATTTCTAATCTATCTGCAGCTTTGATGGTTATTGTAATAAGGTTAGCAGCTGAGTGCTTTAAGGCATTGGTTAATCCTTCTTGCATGATTCTTAATAAATGAATACTTTCTCCAGGCGATAGTTCTCTTTCTGAATCAATTGATTCTTTAATTTGAAAATTAATATCAGGATAATTGGGTGTTATTCTATTGACTAGGTTTTTAAAACGGTCACTAAATGCAACAACACTTATTTGGGCGTACTGCATTACCCAAATGGTTTCTCTTAATGCACTGACCATATCATCTGCATTTTCCTTTAATTGTGAGAAAAGTTCGGTTTGATCAGTATTCAGTTTTTCAAGTTGTACAATATTTGATTTAATGGCTGCAGCATAAGCTCCAAGATTATCATGAAGGTCCCTAGAAATTCGTTCCCTTTCCTTGTATAAAGTTTGCTCTATTTCTGTTTTTCTTTCCTGCTCCTTTAATTTTCTGTTTAGTAAGTATTTGACTAGAAAAATTAGTAAAGCAAAACAAATAAGGGCAAAGGGCAGTATGTATGTTATATTTTTCCAAAAAGGAGGATTCCTTCTTATTAATAGATGCCCAATAGGAGCATTGTTTAATAATGCTTGATTTTCAGCAACCCTAAATTCAAGTTGAAGACTGTTAAAAGGAAGATCTGTAAAGCTGATTCTTCTACTGTCTTTGTTCAAGGTAATCCATCTTTCCTCAAACCCTTTTAAACGATATTGGAAAATGAGTTTATCTGTATTGATAAACTCAGGCGAAGTAAATTCAAAGGAAATTGCCCTATCAGTAGGATTTAATTCATATTCCTGCTTTATTTTAACTGATTCATAATTGATGGTAACATCGGTTATATAGGCCCTATGTTGTTTGGGTTCAAAATGCACTTTCTTGGGATCAATCATCAATAAACCTTCTGCACTACCCCAGTATAAATTACCCAAATGATCTTTTTTAAAACTGCTCAATAAAAAATCTGAACTGGGAATCCCATTTTGTTCTGTAAGTGTAAAAAATTGACCTTTTGTTTGGTCATATATATTCATTCCGGTTGTTGTAGCAATCCAAACCCGATTAAAATTATCAACTAATATACCATTGGCTATATTTCCGGAAAGCCCTGATTTTTTATTGTATTCTTTAAATTGGCCATTGGTCCAGCAATACACGCCGTTACTTAAAGTACTCACCCAAATTTTTCCATTCAAGTCTTCTGCAGTTCCAGTAACTATGGTTCTTTTTATATGGGTAGACGTATCACTCTTGCTTGGGTATTTAAAAATAAAATGCAAGGAAGAGTCTAAAACATCTAAGCCTTCATTAGAACTAACCCAAATTCTTTGTTGACTATCAATCAAAGTATGCAATACATAAGATCCCGATAATTGTCTTTGATATAGTTCTTGGTGGGAATTCAATAAAATCCATTTGTTGTTAACTTCATCATACACTGTCAGACCTGACTTTGTAGAAATGAAAACCTTTTTGGAAGCTGCATGGCATTGAATATGAAATATGGTATTGTCTGCAATTTTTCCGCTCTTAGAGTCAATATGCGATAGTAGTTTTCCCTCTTTTGAAAGAATATATAATCCATTATTTTCAACACCAATCCAGACTTGATTTTTATGATCAATGGATAATGCCTTTACTTTTTCTTTGAATATTATTCTTACTTGATTACCCTCATCCTTATATAAGCCTGTAACAGTTCCATAATATTTATTTTGTTGATTGTCTACATAACTAGTAAAAACGGTTTCTGATTTTCCCGAAGGTTTCAATAAGTCAAATGCATTTGATAGGGGATTATAAATACCTGCACCATGATTGGCAAATCCTATCCAAACAAAACCTTCTTTGTCAGGATAAGTACACAAAACCGCGTTTTGTTGTTTAAAAGCAGCCGGAAAATTTTTGTCTTTTAAAGCTTGCTTTTTAAAAGCAGGATCAACTAGGATGATACCTTTTTGACCGGCAATCCAAGCACTATTGGATTGGTCAAATGATATTTGTGCAATTTTATCAGGGATACTGATAGTTTGTGGCAACCATTTTTTTTGACTTACACTAAAAAGTCTGACTAAGGTATTTTTGGGGTCAGCTTCATCCAAAGCCCAAATATTACCGTTCCTGCTACCATAATGTCTACCTCTAATGGGTTCTTTAAAATTGATGGATGACTTAATAGAATCAATCAAATTTCCATTTTCATCACTGATATAAAAATAGCCGTCAAGATAGTAATGCCATATTTGATTGTTTACAACAGTAAGTGAAGCTATTTTTTTGAATGGGATTGATACTTTTTGAAAAGCCTTTTTCTTTGTTTGCCATAAGAAAGCTTGTTCGTCTGCTGTAACTATTAAATTTTCTTTACCCACTTTAAGAATTTGGTCAAAAGCATACTGAATTTCAGATTTCCTGCTTTGATTTAGATGTATTCTCTGAAAATTTCCCAATTGGGAATTCCATACATTCAATCCATTCCTAGTGCCTACCCATATATTTCCATTTCCATCTTGATTGATAGAAGTAATATATTGGTCACTTAAACTAGAAGAGTCATCTTTATCATGCTTAAATTGTTTGAATTGTTTCCCGTCAAATTTATTGAGCCCATCCTGTGTTCCAATCCAAACAAAGCCATTAAAATCTCTAAAAATACTAGTTACTGAATTTTGGGACAATCCATTCTTGGTATTATACATGAATAGTCCATTTTGGCCCCATGTAATTGAAGGGATTAGGAATAGATAGAATATCAATAGAGATTTCTTAAGCATACTGATAGTAAATTAATATTTTTATAGAAAGCAAATAACAAATACCGCATTTGCAGTATTGTATTAGCTGTTTTTACTTGGCAATTTTAACCCGATGATAAAAATTGGCATTGTTGATGATAAGTCTATCAATAGGAAAACCCTAAAGCAAAACTTGAGTGATATTATAGATGTAGCTATCACTTTAGAATCTGTTAATGGCAAGGATTTTCTAGAACAAATGGCATTACTAAAATCTGAACAGCAACCTGAGTTGGTTTTAATGGATTTGGATATGCCCATCATGAATGGTATAGAAACCATTGCCATAGCTACTATCAAATTTCCAAACGTAAAATTTTTGGTGTTAACCGTTTTTGATGATGACGATAAAATCTTTGACGCCATCAAAGCTGGAGCTTCAGGATATTTACTAAAAGATGATGCACCTACCATGTTAGCCGATGCCATTCACAATGCCCATCTTTTAAATGGGGCGCCAATGAGTCCAGCTATTGCTAGAAAAACCTTGCAGTGGTTAAAAGACCAGCCTTATCCCCAAAGCACCAATCAGGCTCATAAGGATCCTATTATGCATTTGTTATCTGAGCGGGAACAAGAATTATTGAAACTTTTGGTAGAAGGCCATGACTATAAAAAAATAGCAGAGAAACTATTTATTAGTCCCCAAACAGTAAGAACACATATCAGTAGAATTTACGAGAAACTCCAAATCAATTCTAAAGCACAGGCAATTTTGCTGGCGCATAAATATCAATGGATTTAAATAGCTTCTACATTTTTATAATTACATCATTTGCAGTATTGCCCATATTGGCTACTAAGGATAGTTTCATACCAAAAATAACGTATGAAAAAAGCACCCCTAATGCTTCTGTTGTTATTGAGTTTTGGCTTATCGGCTCAAACAATTGGTGAAGTAGAATTAAAAGACATCAACAATTATGGCTTGAAAAAACTCAAAGACGGTCCCAAAAAAGTCTTGATTGGGCAGTTCAGGGTAAACTTTCAAACCATGTATTTAGACACTGAAAAAAAGAAAGGTGGTTTTAGAGGAGGTAGTGATTATACTAGAAGTTACAAAAGCGATGTAGAAGCCAATCTTGCAATAGGATTAAAAGGTCTTAAAGAACAAGACCTGATTGATATTACCAATCAACTATATGCTGAATTAACCACCAAATTAAAAGAAAATGGTTATGAGATTCTTACTGCTTCGCAAGCTCAAGCAATAGATGAACTCAAAGACTGGGAAAAAAGAACAGGTGGAGTCCTAAATCAAAGTCAGTATGAGGGCTATGTAACAGTTTCACCTACGGGATTTGATTATTTGGTGAGAGGTACCAAAGATGATGGAAAAGAAAAAGGAAATATCTATAATAGAAGCGCTGGTGTTTCAAGACAGTTAGATGGAGCAGCTTTATTGATAGTTAATATCACGGTGCCTTTTGCAAGAGAGGCAGAATCTGGCGGAAGCAAGTTATTAGGCAGATTAGGAGGTGGCGCAAAAGTTGTAGCTGAGACTGGGTTAGTTATTGGAAATGATGCATTAG
>CAMFKK010000256.1 GCA_945957225.1 uncultured Sphingobacteriia bacterium
TATTATATCCTTGCTCTTCAATACTTGTATTTGCAGCATAATAGGTATTCAATAATCTTGATTGCAAAACCTTATCCGATTCATTTGTTTGCAGCCTTAAATCATTATAAGATTCCTCTAATTGTTCCTCTGTTTCCACATCTTCAAACAATGACTCAGGACCGTCCTCTTTTTGTGTCTTAGACAAAAAGCTCATTGATTTACTATTTCTAACTAGTAAATCAAAAATTGAGGTTGACTTCTCTTGAATAATTTTAACGCCACGAACCTTGGAACCCTTATAATTTAATAATGGGTTGCGTAAACCTAAATCCAGTAATTCTTTCCTAGAAGAATCTAGTTTAGCCAACAAGGTTTCTGACATGTTTTTACTTTAATAATTAATTATCAATATTTTCAAGCAAAGTCTTTAATGGTTCATCCGTATAAGTTGAAAATTCGCCAAGTGTGATAAGTCCAATATAAAACTGTTCTGAATTTTTATTTTTCTTACTGTACTCATTTAATTTTTCTAATGTGCTTTTAGGGGCAATATATATAAAACTGAATTTTAGGTTTATCTATAAATTTAATCAAACTCCTTAGTTCTTTTAAGTATTCAATTTCTCCAACACCCTTACCATCGCCTCGGTGTCCATCGCGCAGTAGCGCAACAAAGCTTCTCTTGTTTGCTCCACCACCGATGCATCTTTTTCAAACTGTAATTGATAAAACGCTGTGCTGGCATCGCCTCCATTGCCTATGGCTAGTTGATCATAATTCATATTGGGTACTAGGGCGGGTAGTACTTGTTTAATACTGTATGATCCCTTCATGGCAGGTAGGTAATAATGCTTACTTCTAAAGGGGCTCATCAGGTCTACCATCCGTTCTTGCAGCGCTTCTATGGCTTTGGCTTTTCGGGGAAACCAATATGCCAGATCATTCAGACGGCTGTTTTCAAAACTGGAATTGTAGGCTAGGATGGTTCCTGTTGTGCCCATCGCGCTAAGCAGATTTGCCAAAAAATCCTTTCGGGGGTCTGTGCCTGATTGGGCCAACCATTCAAAATGGGTGAGGGGTCCGCCTGGGCTGTCTTGCCTATGTACAGAATATTGAAAGGGAAACTGTTGATAGGGTCTAGCGCCATCCCACTCGGGTACGGCTACTTGATAGGTTTCAAAATCCATAAAGTAGAGCGGGTATTCCAATTGCGCTAGAAAATCATTCAGGGCTTCTTGGTTGATATGCGGCTCTCCTGTTTTATGGCATTGTACCTGTAATAGTTGGCCTCCATTCAGGGGATAATCATCTGGTATGTCTATCAACCTATAGATACCTTGCTCATACAACTCAAAAGATTTGGCCCCAGCGCTATGGCCCCGCAGGTCAAAGACCGAATCTTCTGGTAGATGCTGCCAGCAATGGTCTGTAAAATCACAGGCATAAGGGTCTGAGCAATGTGGGCCGATGGCTTGTTCGGGTACCTTTTTTTGTTTCAGCACTGCTTTGAGTTGGGGAATCTTGGCTGCTATTTGGGGTTGCATCTCCAGAATCTGATCCAACACAGACTCTATGGTAAAGAGTTGGGCGATGTCTAGATCTCCGTATCGCTCGTATTCATTATTAATATAGACAATGCTAAAGTCTACCAAGGGCAGTCCCGCCTGGGTAATCACATAGTACTGTAATGCCGCGTCTTGTAAGAAAGTATCTTTTACGCTGGTACTGCTTTTTACCTCAAACGCATGCCATTTGCCCCTTTTCTGAACCAAAATGTCTAGGGCCGCCAATACCTGGTCATACTGAAATGCCGCTTCATAGATCACTTTCTGCCCTGCTTGTACATAGTTGAATGTGTCTACCACCGATTGTTGATAGGAATAGGTATCTACCGGGCGGGCGTCTACACCTCCGGGAAACAATTGCTCCGCCAGTTTACCTACACTGGTTCCTTGGTCAAAAATGGCTTGTTGGCTATTTGATACAGCTGCGCGATAGTCCGGCTGGTGTTTATACATCCAGAGGGCCTTAGGGCATTGACAGCCCTTCATAAACGTAGACTTTGACAGAATGTGCCTTGGGGGTGCTAACATACACTTCAAGGGGGGATTACAAATTAAGGAATTTTTAATTAATAAGCAACTGATTTTCGTCAGTTTATATTAAAATTTCATGATGTATGTACTTTGAAACCAATGGCAGGTCTACTGGTCTTTTTGTATTGATAATCAACCTGTTCCTTGTTAAAAATCTCTGCCAATGTCATGGGTTCATATACCATGGATGCTTGAAAACCTCTTTTTTCCAGCAATGCCCGGGTCTTATCTAAGCTCAGCTGCTTAAACTCATACATACCCAATAGCCTGCCCTTTCTCATGAGTGCTTTGTCTATATTATTCAGGTCTGTATTAAATGTGGCAATGATTTGAATGCCCAGTGTTTCTCCCAAAAGCCCATCGGTTAGGTTGAGCAGCATAGAAACACTGCTGTTTTTGGTCAAATCTCTAGAAACCAACAGGTCTTCTGCGTCTTCTATTACAAACACAGTATTTCTATTGGCCATTAGGAACTTAGTAATAGCCGGACTGTCAAATATGCCCGCTAGTCCTGGCGGAATAAAAATCACTTCCTTATTAATAGACCTAATGAGATAACGGATATAGGTTGATTTTCCTGTTCCTGGCAAACCATAGAAAAGATAGAGACCACTTTTCTCCTGGCTTTTAAGGTTCTTCAAATTGCTTTTATGAAAATTGGCCAGGTCTGCATTATAGTGGAGCTGCAGGTCTAAAACCGGCTTCTTAATTTTAATGGAATGGGTTTCCAGCCCCTCTAGTCCATTGGACACCATCTTAATATTCTGATTGGTGGTCTTCCTTTTCTTGAATCTTAATACCTCTTTTGCCAAGTCTTCCACTCTTGGCTTTGCCGATGGCTTATAATAGATACTCACCCTGCTCTTGTCTACCCTTATGACAATCCCCTCCGGCATTACAAAATAGACATCATCAAGGTCAAAGCGTTTGCAAGTATGATCATAGTATTCCGATAAATGGGTCTGTTCCGTCAGCTCCGGGCGATGCTTTTCTATCCAATTGATATACTTGACCCCCTCAATATCGCGCATGCGCTTTACATGGGGAATCACTTGAAAATAGGCATAGTACAATCTGATGGGTTCTAAATCATTGTTGAACGGATTAAAAACCAAATCTGACCTTAAGGAAACTGACGGCTTTATAAGATTCATTGGTGCGGGTTTGTTAGTGAAACACAAACGTAGCTAGTCAGATTGCCGCCTATTTATATTGTTCTGCCATTTCTTTAATTAATCCTTTGATGCGTTTTCTAAAGTGGCTTGGTTCCATCACTTCTACGGCTGATCCATGACTAAGAATGGCCATGACTAATTCCTGGCTTATATAGACTTCTAATTGCACCAACACTTCTGTTTCATTTTCCAGAATCACCTGTTGGCTATGGTGCATGGGTTGGCTGATAATGTATTGAGCTGTGTGCGGATGGAATTTGAGTAGTATTTTTTCCGGTTGCGCATCGTGAAACTGGGTAATACCAAAACTGTATTTGAAAAACTCGTCTGGGTGAAACTGGTCAATGCTGGCAAAAGGTTCTGATGAAGGTTCAATATTCTGAATACGATCCAGTGCCATGACTAATAGGTTGTCACTTCTTTTTGAATGGCCCACCAAATACCAACGGTTATGATATTCCTTTAATAGACAGGCCGATACCAAATGTTCTTTGGGTTCTCCTCCATAACGGGCATACCTGATGTTCAGGGCTTTTTGCTCAATAATGGCATCTAGTATGGGCTCCAACCATTGATTGCCTTGGGTTTTTAGAGGCTCTTCAATCTGAATCAATTGTTTTTCTGACTTACCCAATACTTTGCTAATCCTATAACCTTCTATCAACTTATTAATGGCGTTCTCAAACTGTTTGAAGATTTGCGTGTCTTTCAGGTTATGCAACAAAGCAGTTGAAAAATCCAAAGCCGATATCTCTTCACTGGTCAATGGAAATTCTTTAATTGAAAACCCTTCTTCCGAATAATAGTAACCACCCCTTACTTTATTAAATTGAATGGGGGCGGAATAAACATCTTTCATGGCCGCAAAGTCTTTGCGGATCATAGATTCAGAAATATCGCTATTCAGCTGCCCCTCAATTTTTCTTCTGATAAAATCAATATTAGGATAGGGATGCATGTTATTGGTCAAACAACCGTCAATAATCCTGTATCGCAATAGGGCAGATTTGTTACTGGGCATGGGGTCGCTTCTTGTTTTTCTATTTAGTTAATTACCGGATAATAAATCTCGCCCCAATTTTCCTCTGGATGCAGTAACATAATTTCTATGACCAATGGTACCAATAACTTGAGCATATTGTTACCGTCTTTTACCTGTGATCTATTCACATCGCTTTTAAAAGTGGCACCACCGTGCATTAATTGGTTACGCAAAGTATATAGACGGTCTAATACAACTTCTAACAAAGATTCAACCTGCTGCTTGGAAAGATATTTCATGGAATCTTCTACAGACTTATTATAGAGCTTTTCCCAGTCTTTGATTTCTCCTCTTTGAAAATCCCAGAATGGTTTGAACACATATTTGT
>CAMFKK010000257.1 GCA_945957225.1 uncultured Sphingobacteriia bacterium
GAATTTACCTTCTACCAAGAACCCAAAATTCTTAATATTGAAAGTTATATCAGATCCCTTTTCTACTGGTAAAAAACTTTGTGCAAGAGCAAATTGGCTCATTAATAGGTATAAAAGAAGTAAGTAAGTACGGTTCATAGTTTATTGAACTTTTGCTGATCCAAAAAGGTGGTTGTATTGTTGACAGTGCACTAGTGCAAACTTAAAATCTTGGATGTTTATATTTATATCTATAGGATACACATGTGTTCCATTTATTGATTTCAACTTCCCCAAATCTATGAAATTTATTGGCTGAATTTCTTTTGAAAGATAAACGTGCAAATCTGGACCATTGCTGCTGGAAATATTTTCCAATACAAGACTTTTCTGATTACCTGAAATGGTTATAAAGGCCATTCCAGTGACAGACCCAAATGGTCCATTTTCAAATTTTCCTTTTAAGTTCATACTGCTTGTGGAATCTATTGTTTCTATTAATGTTTCCGTTGGTGTAGCATTTTCTTTGGTACAAGCACTTACTATGCAACACAGTGCCAATAAGCATAAATTTACAATTTTCATAGTTGTTTTTTTAAAATGAATAACTGATTCCTATTCCAAAATTGTTTGCTTTATTGCGGAACCTACTTACTTGAGTTCCATCAGGAGCTATTTGAAAAATATTGTTAGTTGTATACTCCGTAAATAGAAATTGATAAACCAATCGTATACCCCATCTGCTGTTAATTTGATAGTTTAGAAATGCTTCTGAATTTAAACTGCCCTTGTCTAAATCTCCTGTTAGCAACAAGTTTACTGATGCTGGTTTTGCTAATGGTTCCGTTTTTGTGATTCCATTTGAGGTTAAAATGCCACTAGTATTTCTTCCTAAGCTAATACCTAAAAGATCAATATTGAAACCTGCATTTAATTTTTTGCTGATATGATATTTTATATTGGCTGTTGTATTTAAAGCAAAAATCAGTGGTCTTTGAACTTGTAAGGTATCCCAATTTTCATAGGACTGTCCTGCAAAAACTATCAAAAAAGGGATAGTTTGGGTTCTTGCAAGATTGGCTGGCGCTGTAGTATATGAAAGTTTTTTTCCAATTACATTAGTAAGCCTTAAACCAAGCCCTAATTCTAGTCTTTGTTTTTTACCAATGGCCCAGTGATAACTATAACCCAATGAAAAGGAAACTTGATTTTCTCCAAATGTTGAAGAGCCTGCAATTTCATTTCTATTAGAAATTTTAATGGGTTGAGCTTTTAATTGGTATGTTACAATCAGCAAACCCAATATTCCAAACAGTAAATACAATTTTTTCAAATGCATAAATTTTATTTTTTTTAAAAGTTCAACAATTGTTTTCGATTTATTTCTAGAAGTATGGAAGCGAAAACAAAGACAAGAATACTATAGATTAAAAGCTTCCCACCATCATCCATCAGCACAATTCCTAAGTTTCTCAAATGTGTAAAAATTGCTCCTGTCATTCAACCTATGGCAAACAATGCAACAAAACCAGTTGTTGCGGGAATTAGAATTGTCTTAGTGGCAATCACTCTTCTAAGCCAATTCCAATTCTTCCATAGGGTTGAAGCCCCAACTTGCTTAAAATATTAACTGATTTTGATGCTACACTAAATTTTAAATTAAGTGTTTGTAGCACAAAAACAGATGCAGCAATTTTTAACATACAAGTTTCTATTTGTTTCATTTCTATATTTTAATGAATAATCAATGCTGACTTTTTCTCCCCTTGCTCCCATATTATAAGCACAGCATGCACCATATGCAGCTTCATATTTGGCTGGATTTGCCTTAAATGTTTTCTTCTTTTCATGTGTCAAAAACCTATATATAATGCCCATATAAACAACTGTCAAATTTTCCCTAGCCTTTCCTGTTTTTTGTAGGTAAATAGCTTACCGCCATATAGCCTGAAAATGCTATTGGATTTTCAATATTCATTTGTTGTGTTGTATTGCATTTTGTGCAAATACACTGGTTTTGAGCAGGTTTAGCATTGGTAAAGAATAGTTCAATTTTTACATATTTTATAATAAATACGTAACTGTGACCAATTCCTTACAATTTTTCAAAATATTATTTGGTTTTGTAGTGTTAATACTACAATAGAATGACAGTTTAAGTTATTTATAAGCCTTGGCTTTTAGTGTTGTTTTGTATTGTCTTCCTCTGGGGTATTAGCTTCTCCAGAGATACAAATACCAAACACCCCTAAATCCTGTATTATGCCTAAATATTTCTACAGCAAGCGATTTTACATGACCAACAAATTACTAGCATTGACAATATTGTTCCTTACATGCTTCATACTCTTTGCTTGTGCGGGTATAAGTTGGACCAATAGCATAGCTTCATGGCAAATTCCAATTTGGGCTAATTGGGCATCAGTTTTTGTTTTGGTCTCAATTTTTTATTTGTTATACCGTTTAAATAATGGGTTCAAAAGACTCAAACAGGCAGAAGCAAGAAGTATTTTAAGTGAAGAAAAATATAGAAATATAATAGATAATGTTTCATCGGTAGTGTTTACTACCAATGAATCAGGCTATTTTAGTTTTAGTAGCAAAAGAGCCCAGCAATTAACAGGGTATCAGGTTGAGGAAGTTT
This sequence comes from uncultured Sphingobacteriia bacterium, assembly GCA_945957225.1. GTDB lineage: Bacteria > Bacteroidota > Bacteroidia > Chitinophagales > Chitinophagaceae > Sediminibacterium. Next base: position 2,624 of record CAMFKK010000257.1, read on the forward strand.
TGGGTATGCATTTTAGTGAATTGGTTGATCCTGTATGGAAAGAACGAGTATTCAATAATTATTTGCAACAATGGATGGGTGGAATTGCGGAAACGGTGTATGAATTTCCAATCATCACCAAGAATGGATATAGAAAATGGGTTGAACAATGTGCGGTGTTGATGTTTGAAAATCAAAAGCCTATTGGGTTTCATTGTATTGTTAGGGATATCTCTGATAAGAAATTGATTCAAACAGAACTTGAAGAGTCTGAATTAACTAGAAAACAGCAACAATATCAATTACAGTCAATCCTGGATAATACAACTTCAATTATCTATATCAAAGACTTAGATGGAAAGTACTTAGTAGCAAACAAAAGATTTATGGAAGTGCTACAGGTAACAAATGAACAAGTGATTGGTCATGATGATTATTATTTTAGCAATAAGGAACAGGCAGATTATTTTGCAGATCTTGACCAACAAGTGCTTGCAACCAGAAAGCCAATTGAAGTTGAACAAGTGATAGAAGGAAAAAGTGGACCCATCAATCTATTGTTGGTTAAGTTCCCTTTATTTGATCAACACAATAATGTATTTGGCATCAGTGGTATTGCCACCGATATCTCTGAAAGAACCCAATACCAAAAAGAACTAATTGCAGCTAGACAATCTGCAGAGCATGCAAAAATGTTACAAGAACAGTTTCTTGCCAATATGAGTCATGAAATAAGGACTCCAATGAATGGAATACAGGGTATGACCAATTTATTATTGGAGACCGTATTAGACGGGCAGCAAAAAAAATATGCTACCATTATCAAACGTTCGGTTAATAACTTACTTGTAATTATCAATGATATCCTTGATTTTTCTAAAATTCAAGCTGGAAAATTGAGCATTGAAAATATTGGTTTTGATATTAGAGAAGTATTACAATCTTTGGATTCAATGTTTGCTCACAGATTGAAAAAGAAGCAGCTTGAATTATTATTCCAAATAGATCCTAATGTACCTGATTTTCTTTCTGGGGATCCTTATAGGTTAAATCAAATTTTGGTGAATCTAGTAGGCAATGCCATCAAATTTACTGAAACAGGAAGAATAACTGTTGGAGTTAGATTGATAGAACAAAAAGGTTCAGAATGGCGTATGCGATTCTCAATTAAAGACACTGGTATAGGAATAGCTGCAGAAAAAATTGATACAGTGTTTGATAGTTTTGCTCAAGCAGGTTCGGATGTTGCAAGAAAATATGGAGGTACGGGATTGGGATTGTCAATTAGTAAACAATTGATTGAATTGCAAAAAGGAAGTATTTGGGTAGAAAGTAAACTTGGAGAAGGTTCTGAATTTAGCTTTGAGATTCCTTACCAAGAAGCTGCTGCTGAAACCGTAACTGGGTTAATGCGCATCCATGATTTAGACTTCTCAAAATTATTACAAGGCAAGAAAGTATTGATTGCAGAAGATAATTATGTTAATCAGGTTTTAATTGAACACGTGTTACAAAATGTTGGTGTTATTACAACAATTGTAAACAACGGTAAGGAAGCCATTGCGCAGTTAAAGGTTAAAAATGATTTTGATCTTATTTTGATGGATTTGCATATGCCAGTAATGGATGGATATAAAACAACTGCATTTATTAGAAATCAGTTAGAGATTCCTATTCCTATCATTGCTATGACCGCAACTGCCATGAAGGGAGAATTAGAAAAATGCTTAGAAGTAGGTATGACAGATTATATGTCAAAACCTTTTGAGTTTGTTGATCTTTATAAAAAACTATGTCAAGTCTTGCAAATTAAAGTGTTGACGGATGATAAAAATGATGCACAGTATTTGGGTAATGTTTCTATGCCAGAAAGAAAATTGTATGACCTAAGCTTTTTATCTAGAATCACTAAGAAAAATGAATTAATTGCTATTTTAAAACCGTTGATTAAAAATTTGCATTCTGAAACGGCCTTAATGGAAATTGCAATGGAAAATGGGGCATGGGTAGAGTTAAAGGC
>CAMFKK010000258.1 GCA_945957225.1 uncultured Sphingobacteriia bacterium
TTACAAAACACCATCCCATTTTTATTGCTGCTGATAGTTGCAATAGCTGCAATTTTTGTACCCTCACTTCCAGCTTTTGATGATGCCGGCAAATATAGTGCCGCTGACATCACTTGGATGCTGGTATCCACTGCTTTAGTGTTCTTAATGACTCCTGCTCTTGCCTTCTTTTACGGAGGTATGGTTCACCGCAAGAACATCCTTTCTACTATGATGAAAAGTATGGTTGCCACTGGTGTGGTTTCTGTAGTTTGGGTAGTAGTTGGTTATAGCCTTTGTTTTGGTGATACCGTTGGAGGTTTTATTGGTAATCCAACAACCCATTTTATGTTTAAAGGTGTTGTTTCTGGAGCACCATGGAGTCTTGCACCAACTATTCCTTTATCGCTTTTTGCATTATTCCAATTGATGTTCGCCATCATTACCCCAGGATTGGTGGTTGGTGCTGTAGCTGAGCGTATTCGCTTTGCATCTTACACTTTGTTTATCATTTTATTTAGCTTGTTAGTATATGCTCCAATTGCGCATTGGACTTGGCATCCAGAAGGATTCCTGTTCAAAATGGGCGCTCTTGACTTTGCAGGAGGTACAGTAGTACATATTTCTGCAGGTTGTGCGGCATTAGCCGGTGCATTGGTTTTAAAGCGTAGACAATCTCATATTGAGCAACAAGAAGTTCCACCAGCAAATATTCCTTATGTTTTGATTGGAACTGGTTTACTATGGTTTGGTTGGTTTGGCTTTAATGCCGGTTCAGCTGTAGGAGCCGGTGGATTGGCTGTTTCAGCTTTTGCAACCACCAATACCGCTGCTGCTGCTGCTGGTTTATCATGGATGTTCTTTGATGTATTACGTGGTAAAAAGCCTTCTGTATTAGGATTCTGTATTGGTGCGGTTGTTGGATTAGTAGCTATTACTCCTGCTGCTGGTTTTGTAGCCATTCCTCAAAGTATTTTTATTGGTTTTACAGCTGCCATTATCTCTAACCTTGCAGCACACTACAAGAGCAAGTCTTCTTTGGATGATACCTTAGACGTATTCCCTTGCCATGGTGTTGGTGGTATGGTAGGTATGTTGATGACCGGTATTTTTGCAACCAAAACCGTTAATAGCGTAGGTGCTGATGGTTTATTATATGGTAATGCCTCATTCTTCTTTATTCAAGTAAAAGCATTATTGATTGTTGTAGCATACAGCTTTATTGTATCCTTCTTGATCTTCAAATTCATCAACCTTGTATTACCAATGCGTGTTTCAACTGAAGAAGAGGCACTTGGTTTGGATGCTACACAACACAACGAGAAATATGGTAGAAGGCCTGAATTGGCTTAGTCTTACCGTACTTAGTTACAATTTCTATTGTTGTCTATTCTTGGCAACAGATTACATAAAAAAACGGTGAATAAACTTCTGACCAAGTTTATTCACCGTTCTCTCACAGATTGCAATCTTAAAAAATAAGGTACAGCCATTTAATAAACTTCTGACCAAGTTTAAAGGCTGTACCTATTCTTAATCATAAAACCAATAGCAATGTTAAAGAAAATTCTTGCAGTTTCCCTTTGTTTTTCTGGCTTTTTCAACGCAAATGCTCAATCAGACAGCACAAAATCAAGTCCTGTGATTACAGGTTCATTGGATGCTTATTACAGGTATAATTTTGCTGACCCAGCTGGCAAATTGAACAATTATACCAGTTTCACCAACTCACAGAACAGTTTTGAATTGGGTATGTCTTCTATAAAAGTTGACCATAGCATTGGAAAAGTTTCAGCAACTGTTGACCTTGGTTTTGGAAGAAGGGCACAGGAGTTTTCATACAATGATGCCAATACCGTATTTTCTATTAAACAAGCTTATTTAAGTTGGGCAGTTTCAGACAAATTCAAACTAACAGCTGGTAAATGGGCTACTCACGTTGGTTATGAATTAGTAGACGCTACAGGCAACAGAAACTATAGCATGTCTTATGGATTTTCTTACGGACCATTCTTTCACACAGGTGTAAAAGCTGATATCTCCTTGGGTGGTAAATCTGCCTTGATGGTGGGTATTGCTAGTCCAACCGATTTTACTACTACAACTTCTCCAAACAAAGTCTTTATTGCTCAATTTAGCACTGGTACCAAGAATGATAAGTTGAAAGCTTATTTGAACTACCAAGGTGGTAAAACAGGAGCTAACAGTGGATTTGGTCAATTTGACTTGGTATTACTTGGAACCATTAGTAGCAAATTTGCAATCAATTATGATGGAACTATTGCAAATGTAAAAACTGCAGGTACTACTAGTAGCTGGTCTAGCAATGCTGTTTATTTGAATTTTGATCCTACAAGCAAATTGGGATTGACTTTGCGCGGTGAATACTTTGATGACAAAAAATCTGCTTCTGCAGGCGCATTTGGATCAAGTGTATTTGCTACAACCTTATCTGCCAACTTAAAAGTTGGTGCTTTAACCTTTATCCCTGAAATAAGAATGGATAATGGAAGCAATGAAATATTCTTTAAAAGCGGTGGCGCTGCAACAAAAAGCACTAGCGGTTTCTTAATTGCTGCAGTTTATAAATTCTAAGCCCCGTTTAAAACATAACTAGAACTATCATGAGAAAAACCAAAAAGCGCCCTAACAGGCGCTTTTTTTTATGTGCAAAAATCTGCTTAAGTTAGACCATGAAGTTGTTCATAGGATTCCTGCGTATTATCTATTGTTTCTGGGCCTTTTCCTGGTTCTTAATTTTGATGTTGATTTCATTTCCACTGGTCATGCTCTCTTTAACAATGGGGAAAGTAAAGGGAGGTAATATCATTTATCAGATTTGTAGAACTTGGGGAGTTATTTGGTATTTTTTAATTGGTATCAGGTATATCTCTGTATTGGAATCTGAATTCCAAAGAAAAAAACAATACATTTTTGTTGCCAATCATATTTCTTATATGGATATACCCCAGGTATTGATGATTGCAAAACCGGACCATCCTTTGCGTATTTTAGGAAAATATGAAATGGTAAAAGTTCCCATTTTTGGCTGGATTTATCGCGCAGCTGTCATATTAGTAGATCGCAGGAATGCAGAAACCCGCGCCAAAAGTGTTAGAGCCTTAAAAGCAGCCATTAAAAACGGCATCTCCATTTTTATTTTTCCTGAAGGCACATTTAATGAGTCAGACGCCCCCTTAAAATCCTTTTTTGACGGGGCTTTTAGAATTGCCATTGAAACAGGCACCCCCATTAAACCGGTTTTATTGGTAGATACTTTAGAAAGACTACATTACCGCTCGGTATTTGCTTTAAGTCCTGGAAAAAACAGGGTAGTTTATTTAGAAGAAGTACCTGTTGAAGGGCTTGAAATGAAAGATATTGCCAATTTAAAACAAAAAGTTTTTGACTTGATGGAACAAGGATTAAGACGTTACCGTAACTATCCCTAATTTCACTTGAAGCAATTTATCTAAGTCTTAATTTCAGATGTCAGACCAGCTAGACTTTTCTTTGTTCAATGAGCCCTCAACGGCCCCCACCATTTTTGCAGAAGTGGTAATCCCACTTGCATTGCCCAAAAATTATACCTGGTCCATTCCTGTTGAAATGAATGAATTGGTAAAACCTGGAATGCGTGTTGAAGTTGTACTTGGTAAGCAAAAAAAATATGCAGGCATCATCAAAACTCTATCTGATATAGGACCAACTGCATTCAAACCCAAACCAATTTTGAATGTATTGGATGATGAACCACTAGTCTATGACCAACAATTGCGCTTATGGCAATGGATAGCCAATTATTATATGTGCAGTGAGGGAGAAGTAATGCAAGCAGCTATTCCTGCAAATCTGAAACTTTCTAGTGAATCTATCTTGATTTGGAATGAACAACAAGATTATGATGTTTCTCAATTATCAGACGAAGAATTTCTGGTTACCGAAGCCCTAGAAATGAAAAAAGAATTGAGACTTCAAGAGGTACAACAAATTCTAGACGGCTCAAAAGTATATCCGGTTATCAAACAATTAATTGAAAAACAGATTTGTTATATCTGGGAAGAATTAAAAGAAAAATATCAAACTAAAAAACAAGTATTTGTAACCCTCCATCCCAATTATTTATCGGAAGAAAAACTTGCAGACCTACTCAATAATTGGGGAAAAGCTCCAAAACAAATGGAGCTTTTACTCTCCTACTTACACTTGTCTAGAACTGAAGGAGAAGTTACACAACCTGCTTTATTAAAAAAATCAAACGCATCCGCCGCCCAACTAAAGGGATTGGTGGAAAAGGGGATTTTATTGTTGGAAAAAAGAACTGTAGATAGGATTCCTCAATTAAACGCTGATCATCAACTAAATTTTACACTTTCCTCTGCACAGTCTAATGCCTTAGAGGAAATTGAAAAATCTTTTCAAGAAAAGCCAGTTTGTCTATTACATGGAATTACTGCCAGCGGCAAAACACAGATTTATATTCAACTCATTGAACAATACATTCAAAAAGGACAACAAGTCTTGTACTTATTGCCTGAAATAGCGTTAACCTCACAAATTATTCGAAGACTTCAAGCCCATTTTGGAGCTGTCTCTTATACACATCTCCGAGCCCACGAGACCGGAGCCTATCT
>CAMFKK010000259.1 GCA_945957225.1 uncultured Sphingobacteriia bacterium
TTGCATATAGGCGCCATAGGTAGGTATCTCTGTATGTACTTTGCTGGCTCCAATTTCACCATCAAATACCTGGTAGTTATAATAGATATTGGCATAGCCATTCCACCATTTAGCTAGGTTTAAAGGAGAACCCACACTCAAACTATAGATCTGTTGAACGGCCAGATTTTTCTGTTGTACAAATGTGGCGTTACCAATGGTATCCGTGGTTTGTGTAGCAAAGTCTTTGACATAGCTATAACCAAGGGTAGTAGTAATCTTAGACAAGAAAGTATGTGCCAATTCTATATTGTCTGTGTATTGTGGACGCAGAAAAGCATTTCCTTTTTCATAGGTTAACTCGTCTAACTTATTTTCAAAAGGATTCAGGTCTTGATAAGAAGGTCTATCAATTCTTCTGCTATACGTTAAGTTCAAGGTATGCTTGGGATTAATGGTATAAGTAATAGCGGCGCTAGGGAAGAAGTCTAGGTAATTCTTTTTTACTTCATTGTCTGCCTGCACTTGACCATCAGCCCTGGTGAGTACCCCCTTGCTATTGGTTTGTTCCAAACGCAATCCACCTTGGAAACTCCATTTAGGATTGAACTGGCGTTGGTAGTTTATATAAGCCGCATTCACGTTCTCATCATAACTAAAGCTATTGCTACGCGATAGTATTTTAGTAACAGTGCCATTCACGTCTGTATAAAAGTCAAAACTGTTCTTGGTTTTTACCAAACTGAATTTGGCACCATAACCCAATTTACCCTTCCATTTAGGCAATTCAACATCAACCTTAGAAGTTAGGATATCAATATCCGTTGGGGTATAGTTTCTATTAGTTATTTGATACAATAAGTTGCCATTTTTGTCATAATAGTTATTAGGTTGGTATGAATTGCCTCTGCCACGGAACTGACCGTAATCTGCGTCAAAATTGATTTCCTTACCAGTAGTGTCTGCAAATCTATAATTGATATTCCCATTCACATTGGTTCTATTCATGGGTACTGTATTCTTGGCTACCAGCTTTTTGATAAACTGACCAGTAGGTTTATAGTAGACATCAGTTTCTCCTGAACTAGTCCATTCGCCATCACTGGTATTGGCTGTAACCAAAACCCCAAAAGTGCTTTTTGGATTCACAAACAAATCAGCCCCAGCCTTGATATTGAAGTTCTGATTATTGTTGATATTGACACTGTGTTGGTCATAAATGGTATCACGCTGTTCCCTATAGAAGTCAAGTCCATTTTCATAAGCACCCAAATTGCCACTGATATTGCTAAAGAGATTGATTTTCTTATCACGATAGTTCAGGTTCAGACCTGCATTGCCCTTAGGTGTAATCCCTTGAACAAAGCCAGCATTCACACTACCATTGGTGCCATATTTTTTATTCTTCTTTAAGCGAATATTGACAATACCAGCATTACCACTTGCGTCATATTTGGCGCTTGGATTGCTAATCATTTCAATGGCTTCAATGTCTGCGCTATTAATGCTCTTTAAGTAGGCTGCAAGGTCTTGACCGTTTAACTGACTCATTTTACCGTCAATGTAGATTTTAACGCCAGACTTTCCCTTCATCTTAATGTTCTCATTGTTATCAACCTGAACACCGGGACTTTTTTGCAAAAGTTCTAACGCATTACTTCCTGTGGCATTAATGCTATTCTCAATATTGAAAATGGTTTTGTCTGCTTTGATTTCTATCATGGGTTTTTTAGAAACCACAGTTACATCGGTTAATTTATTAGCTGCAAGATTTAATACAATCGTTGGTAGTTGAATGTCTTTTCCATCTTCTAATTTGAAAGCATTACTAAACTTTTTTTCAGTATTGAGTCCTTGGTAAGAAAGAATGTAATTGCCTGATACGGAGCTGCTTAACTCATAGCGGCCGTCATTTTCAGTAATCGCAGTCTTGACCAAACTGCTGTCTTTTTGTTTTAATAATGCAACAGTTACACCGCTGAAAGCCTTGCTACCATTGTCTTGTACGGTGCCACTGACCGTTGTCTTTGTTTGTGCAATACTGCTTGCTGTTATCATCAGTGCAGTTGCCATGCTCACAATTTCCTTAATCATCTTAGTTAGTTTTGTATGGTTAGTACGAAGATAACAACGAAAAGTTACAAAACTTGTAAGCTTTAGTGAGGAGCAGCCAAAGAAGAGGATAAGTGGTGTTAATGAAAGTTAATCTGAGGAAAAAGTAAAAATTCAAAAGTCAAAAAAAGTAGAACTAAGTAGGAATAAAAAAATAAATGTTGAAAATAAAAGGGATGGAAAATAAACAAAAAAGCCCCAATCAAAAGATTGAGGCTTTGAAAAAAATATCAAATAATTACAAAGTCTTCAACACTTCGTTCATGTTTCTAACAGCGTCTGCACTATGATTAAATGCTGCTTGCTCTGTTTCATTCAATTTGAAATCTAAGATTTTCTCCCAGCCATTTTTACCAATGACAACAGGAACACCCAAGCAAATATCGCTTTGGCCATATTCACCTTCTAGGCTTACGCAGCATGTGAAGAGTTTTTTCTCGTCACGCAAAATGCTTTTTACCAATGCAGCTCCGGCAGCACCGGGTGCATACCAAGCTGATGTGCCAATTAATTTGGTTAAAGTAGCACCACCTACCATTGTATCGGCTACAATTTTATCCTGTTGTTCCTTAGTCAAGAAATTGGTAACAGGAGCACTGTTCCAAGTTGCGTGACGGATTAAAGGAATCATGGTAGTATCACCGTGTCCACCCACTACAACAGCATTCAAATCAGCTGGGCTGCAGTCTAAGTGTTGGCTCAATTGATATTTGAAACGAGCACTATCCAAAGTACCACCCATACCAATGATGCGGTGTTTTGGAAGTCCGGTTGATTTCAATGCCAAATAAGTCATGGTATCCATTGGATTACTAATCACAATGATGATGGCATTGGGTGAATATTTTAAAATGTTTTCTGCTACTCCTTTTACAATACCAGCATTGGTACCAATCAAGTCTTCACGAGTCATACCTGGCTTACGAGGAATACCTGAAGTAATTACTACCACGTCTGAGTTGGCAGTTTTGGAATAGTCGTTGGTGCTACCACTGATCTTGGTGTCAAAACCAAGCAGGGCTGCTGTCTGCATCATGTCTTGTGCCTTGCCTTCTGCCAAGCCTTCTTTGATGTCTAAAATCACCAATTCTTGTGCCAGTGCGGCACGTGCGATGTTGTCGGCACAGGTTGCTCCTACGGCACCAGCACCTACTACTGTAACTTTCATATGCGTTAACTATTTAAAAATGATTAATTCTACGCGTAAAGTTACTGAATAGCTTGAGTTCTGCCCTATATAATTGTGTTATTTCTATTTGAGTAGGGGCAATAATTGTGGCATTTCTGCACCACCGTCAAAGGCTTTGACAAACAAGCCCTTTTTATCATAAACGGCTACAAAAGGCGTGAACTTAACCCTGTAAAAAGCGGGCACCATATACTTGGGATCCCTTCCTGCATACATGTTTGGGTATTTATACAAATCCAAAACATAGAAGAATTCCTTGATCAATTCCATCTCTTTATAACTGATCCAGACAAAGTTCACGTTTTTCAATTTGTCTATATTCTTGACAATTTCTCTTGCCTCGTGTTTGCAGTGTGCGCAATCCGGGCTAAAATAGATAATCACTGTTGGAACATTCTTGGGAAGTTGGTCTCTAGTCAGCCAGCTTTCGTCAAATTTCTGAATCCTAAATGCTGGCATATGATTGTCCTTCTTATAGGGAGGCAGGGTATCTGGTTGAACCTGGGCTTGAAGATTTGCAAAAGCAATCACTAAGAACAAAAAAAGGGTTAGTTTCTTGATCATGGTAACAGAATTAAATATTGCTATTGTTTTTTGCAGCTTCTAGCATCCGCATTTGCTTGGCGTCTTGTAAGAATTCAGAAGCAAAAATGAAGTCATTGAGTAATTGGTCCTTGCTAAAAATGATGTCTTTATTGGATCCTTCCCATTGTTTCTGACCATTATATAAATACACAATATGGTCTCCTATTTCCATCACAGAATTCATGTCATGGGTAATTACAATGGTAGTAATTTGGTATTCGTCAGTGATTTCTTTGATCAATTTATCTATGACCATGGATGTTTGTGGGTCCAAGCCAGAATTGGGCTCGTCACAGAATAAGTATTTGGGGTTCAACACAATGGCTCTGGCAATACCTACTCTTTTTTTCATTCCTCCACTAATCTCAGAAGGGTATCGTTTGTGTGCATCTTTTAAATTAACCCTATCCAAAACCTCATTCACACGTTTTCTTTTTTCGGCTACGGTCCACCTAGTAAACATGTCTAAAGGAAACAATACGTTTTGTTCCACGGTCATGGAATCAAATAGGGCAGTACCTTGGAATAGCATCCCAATTTGTTGTCTTAATTGTTTGCGGGTATCGTTGTCCATGGCAAACATATCATCGCCATTGTATAGAATTTGTCCTTTGTCTGGTTTAAACAGACCTACCATACATTTGGTCAAAACCGTCTTGCCACTACCGCTAGTACCAATAATCAGGTTGCACCTGTCTCTTATACACATCTGACGCTGCCGACGACTAGTCGAGGGTTGG
>CAMFKK010000260.1 GCA_945957225.1 uncultured Sphingobacteriia bacterium
TTGCAGACCTGCGTCAAGCACCCTTTGTAGATTGGTTCTTACCCAACTATCAATCATATCAACCAGATAGTTTGTTCCTGCCAGAAATAAAGAAATTACTAAAGGGCAAGGAACTACAAATTTTTCTTGGCACTTGGTGTGGTGATAGTAAAAGAGAAGTGCCTCGTATGCTGAAAATCTTAGCAGCTGCAGGCTATGATAGCAGCAAATTGCAATTGGTCTTTGTAAACAATACAGCTGATCAATACAAGAAAAGTCCCGGCCATGAAGAACAAGGAAAAAACATTGTTCGAGTACCCACCCTGATTGTCTATAAGGGTAAAACTGAAATTGGCCGCTTTATTGAATACCCCAAAGAATCCATTGAAAAAGACCTACTCAAAATTCTAAAAGGAGAACCTTATCAACCCAATTATTTTGGTAAGACGGTTCAATAACTACCAACAAAAAGCGCTAATGGACCAAAACAAAAACCCCGCAATCATTCCATTGCGGGGTTTTAAATTTCTTTATTTTCTTACCCTTGGAACCGACTCGCGACTTACTTGTTTTTCGGGGTTTTCAAAAACGGTGTTTTTTATACTTGTTCTAGTATAAATCGGGGGGGTCTATTTTATACACGTTCTAGTATAAAATAGAATTGCCGTTTTTATACACATTCTAGTATAAAAAAAGGGGTATTTCAAAAATTCAAAAAACAAGTATCCTTTCTTATCGTTCAAGTGTACCCAAACTTATCATTCAAGGGTATCCCCTCTTTTCATTTTATTAATATCATATGAACCGATAAAGTATAATCGCTTTTTACTTATTACTTGTTTTCCATTACTTTCTTCCAAAGCTCGGGAATGCGTTTTATCCAAACCAATTCCCTTCTTTTCAGAGAAGCGTCTTCTGCCGGATAACCAAAATAGGTTTTACCTCCAGCTAGTGATGAAGGAACACCACTTTGCGCCAATACCACCGCATTAGCCCCAATGGTTAGGGTTTTACTTACACCTACCTGACCCCAGAGTACAACACCTTCCTCAATAATGGTTCCACCTGCAATCCCAACTTGAGCAGCAAACAAACAGTTTTTGCCAACTGAAGTATCGTGTCCAATATGCACCATATTATCCATCTTGGTGCCCGCCCCAATTCTGGTCTCTGCTGTAACGCCTCTATCAATGGTACAACCTGCACCAATTTCTACATAGTCTTCAATGACAACATTGCCACAACTCTCCATGCGCTTATACCAAACATCACGATTCTTTTTAGTGTTATAGTAAAACGCATCGCTGCCTATTACCGTGCCAGCTTGTATGACTACATGGTCTCCAATGATAGTTCCATCCAACAAAGAAACATTGGGATGAATGATGCTGTTTTTTCCAATCACTACTTTTTTTCCAATAAACACATTGGGCATGATAACAGAGCCTTCGCCAATTTTTACATCATCGCTGATAGATTGTTGTGCAGGTGAGAATGGTTTAAAGTGACGCACAATTTTTAAGTAGGCTTCAAATGGTTCTGCTACAACCAACAAAGATTTTCCTTCAGGTACTATAACATCTTTTGTGTTGATGATGATATGTGTTGCAGCACTATTCAAACAGGTATCATAGTATTTGGGATGGTCAACAAAAACAAGATCACCGGGTTCAACTTTGTGAATCTCGTTAATTCCTGCAACTGATGCAGCAGGATTACCAATCAATTCGGCCCCAATTAAATTGGCCATCCATTCAAGCGAAACAGGTGCTGGAAATTGCATAATGCTATTTTTTGTGCAATTCAAAGGTAATGACTGCCGCTTTGCAGAAATTTTTTTTCCTTCCAAAAAGCCCGTGATGACAAGGTTTTTTTCATTTCTCAAACAACATTTCAGAACAATTATTTTTGTAAAATAAAAAAACAACTTCTTCTGAAACCCTTTATTCATCAATATTTCAGCGATTTATAAAATTTAATTCTTGCAAAATTCGCTTGAAAACATCTTGAAAATGCCATGCTATAAAAGGTCTTAGAAGCCCCAGAATCCACAACCCACTTGGAAAATGTGAATAAACTTGTTTAAAAAAAATTTTGCTTTGGTAAAAAGGTTATTTAATATTGTGTAAGGAAATTTAATTTCCTGGTACTTACTAACCCATCTATATACAAAGTCTCGCTTTTGCGAGACTTTTGTTTTGTATGCATCAGTACTTCAAAATATACAAACCCTTCCAAGTACTTTCACAGTTTTCACCAGAGGGAGACAAGAAAACCTTGTCTGATTTTTTTACAATTCCCAAAGACGTTTATCCTATTGGAAGATTAGATTTTGATAGTGAAGGATTGCTATTGCTCACCAATAACAAAGAAATCAATCATCGTTTATTGCATCCAAATTTTCAACACCAACGTTCTTACTTGGTACAAGTAGATGGTGCAATTACAGATGAAGCTATTGCGCAATTAAAAAAAGGCGTTGAAATAAATGTGGATGGAAAAATCCACAAATGCAAACCAATAATTGCAAGAAGATTAGAAGAGGATCCTGAACTACCTGCAAGAAATCCACCTATTCGTTTTAGAAAAGAAATTCCCGCACCTTGGATAGAATTGATTTTAACAGAAGGAAAAAATAGACAGGTCAGAAAGATGACAGCCAAAGTTGGATTCCCCACTTTGCGTTTAGTTAGAAAAAGTATAGAAGGAATAGAATTGGGAAATATGCAACCCGGAGAAATCATCCAATTATCAGAGCAAGAACTCAAACAAAAACTGTTTGGCGGCAAATCCATTTGATGCATTATTTTTGCGGGTTCCAAGCAAAAGAAAATTATGAGTTCAAACCATTTGTCAGAGCAGGAATTGATCCGCAGGGATAAATTGGCCAAACTGCAAGCAGCAGGCATTGACCCTTATCCCGCACCATTGTATCCGGTTTCCCATTTTTCAACCGAGATCAAGGATCAGTTTACCGAGGAAAACAAGGAGCAATTTGCTGCCGTTTGTGTGGCCGGTAGAATTATGAGTATCAATGACAAGGGTAAGGTATTCTTTATCAAGATTCAAGATAGCAAGGGAATTATCCAGCTTTATGTAAAAAGAGATGACCTCTGCCCGGAAGAAGACAAGTCTTTCTGGGACAACGTAGTAAAAAACGGGTTGGACTTAGGAGATATAATTGGAGCCACTGGATATGTATTTATCACCAAAACCGGAGAAACCTCTATTCATACCCAAACACTGACTTTATTAACCAAATCGCTCAAGCCATTGCCCGTGGTCAAGCGTGATGAGGAAGGCAATGTATTTGACGCAGTAACGGACCCAGAATTCCGTTATCGTCAGCGCTATGCAGACCTGATTGTGAACCCAGAGGTTAAGGAAACATTTGTAAAGAGAACCAAATTGGTCAACACCATCCGTGATTTCTTGAATGAACAGGGTGCTTTGGAAGTTGATACCCCAGTGTTGCAAAGCATTCCTGGTGGAGCAGCAGCCAGACCCTTTATCTCTCACCACAATGCCTTGGATATTCCTTTGTATATGCGGATTGCCAATGAGCTCTATCTAAAAAGATTGATTGTGGGTGGTTTTGACTGGGTCTATGAATTTAGCCGCAACTTCCGCAACGAGGGTATGGATCGCACGCATAATCCAGAGTTCACCGTTTTGGAATGGTATACCGCCTACAAGGACTATTTCTGGATGATGGAAACCACCGAGCAATTGTTTGAGAAAATAGCCATCGCCCTACACGGCACAACCGATGTACCCTTGGGAGACAAGATCATCAGTTTCAAAGCACCTTTTAAGCGCATCAGCATTTTAGACGCCATTAAAGAGAACACGGGTATTGATGTCAGTGATAAGGATGAAGCAGGCTTGCGCGATGTTTGCAAACAGTTAAACATTGCTGTTCCCAACAATATTGGTAAGGGCAAATTGATAGACGAGCTTTTTGGAAACACCAGCGAGCACACCTATATACAACCAACATTCATCATAGACTATCCAGTTGAGATGAGCCCACTTACTAAAAAGCACCGCAGCAAAGCTGGTCTGGTAGAGCGATTTGAACTCATGGTAAATGGCAAAGAAATTGCCAATGCCTATACTGAGTTGAATGACCCTATTGACCAACGCGAACGCTTTGAAGAACAGGCCAAACTCATGGAACGTGGCGATGATGAAGCCATGTTTATAGACTATGATTTCTTACGGGCATTGGAATATGGGATGCCCCCTACTTCTGGTATTGGTATTGGGATTGACCGTTTGTGTATGCTCATGACAAACCAAGCGTCTATTCAAGACGTGTTATTATTCCCACAAATGCGTCCGGAGAAAACAGAAGAAGCTATTGAAAAAGACTCGGAAAATGCTTCTTAAAAGCCATACTAAAACAATTTTAGTATTGAGATTCCACTATTTCTAATAAATGTTTACATTTGAAAACCCCCAGTTATGAAACTAAACTGGGGGTTTTTTGTTTCCCTTTTTGAAAACATCAACTTGTAAGACCAACCATCCATTATATGAAACAACTCAGCAGCTTCCTGTTCTGCGGTCTGTTGTCCCTGAC